>CALCSG010000021.1 GCA_937894085.1 uncultured Gammaproteobacteria bacterium
CCGCATCTGATTTAGTCTGTGTATCACCCGTTACATATTCAACTTTTTTACCCAGAACACCGTTACCCTTGAGTGACATCGGCTTCATAGTATTCATCATACCGCCATCGCCACCACCATTTAAATGTTCTACAGCCAGTTTATAGGCTCTTAACTCATCAGCGCCTTCATCTGCGTAAGCACCTGTTTGAGGAACATTAAATCCGAGTGTAATACTTCCACCTTATAGGGGCATTTCTAAAGTCTTCAGCGGCATAAGCCCCTTTAGTAAAAAACATTGGCGAACTGGCAATAACACCAGTGGCAGCCGATGCCTTTAAAAAACTACGTCTGCTTTTATTTTGTGAATTATCTTCTTTACTCATTTTATACCTCAATGATTTGTAGGGCTTCTACTTATATCAATAAGCTTTGCCATATTATTTTAAATGTCATGCAGTGAATATCGATTCCCCCGAGAGGTCATCTGCAACACTGCTATCTTATAAGCAATATATAAGCCAAATCTGTAAAAGCTTAATATTTAATGACTTAAAATCAAAAGGTTAAACAAATAAAAAGTCGTGTGTTACCATGCGTAACACAGTGTGTTTCCAATCGTAACGTTTTAAGTAATTACCCACATAGTAATTCATGGCCAAACCTTCAAAAAATTTAAACATAACTGAAAAAACCCTGATGGCAGTAATTCTGGTACTGATGTTATTTTTATCTCCTATCAGCAATATCTGGGCAGCAATAGATGCTCCATGGTATAGCCCCTATGTGGCATGGGCACTCGCCATATTTATATCCTGGTTACTGCAGCACTACCTGAAACTGGCCCGGAACAGGCAATGAGTTTTCAGGTCTGGCAATTATTTATTATCAGCATCCTGTATCTCGGCCTGCTATTTATTATCGCAACCGCTGCAGAAAAAAAATGGCTACCGGAATCACTGATTAATCATCCCATTGTCTACACGTTGTCTCTGGGTGTATATGCCACTTCCTGGAGCTTTTATGGCAGTGTCGGCCTCGCGGAACGTGAAGGTTATACTTTTCTGGCTGTTTATCTGGGGGTTACTATTGCTTTCCTTGCTTCTCCCATACTGCTCAAACCGATTCTCAGACTAATCAAGGAATATCAGCTATCCTCATTGGCCGACTTGCTGGCATTTCGCTATCACAGTCCTCTCAGCGGCATTCTGGTTACCCTGCTAATGCTGACCGGTGCACTCCCTTACATGGCTCTGCAGATACAGGCGGTGACCGATTCTCTACAAATTTTAACCCATGATACACAACCGGGTTTTATATCCCTGGGTTTTTGCCTGACCATCTCCCTGTTCGCCATTCTGTTTGGTGCACGGCACATAACACCCAGGGAAAAACACGAAGGCCTGGTGGTAGCCATTGCCTTTGAATCGCTGGTCAAGCTGGTGGCACTGATGACCGTTGGTCTATACGCCGTGTTCGGTGTATTCAACGGGTTCAGTGGGTTCTCAAGCTGGCTGGAAAATAATACCGAAGCCACACAGGCACTGATGCGCCCTATCCATGACGGCCCGTGGGCGATGATGTTAATCCTGTCTTTTTCTGCCGCCTTTTTATTACCACGACAGTTTCACATGATCTTTGTCGAAAACATCAAAACTTCAAACTTGAATTATGCCAGCTGGGCATTCCCCCTGTTTTTATTACTGCTCAATATTTCCATTCCGCCAATTTTATGGGCAGGTCAGTCAATGGACCTGAGTTATGGACCGGATCTTTTCGTGTTAGGTGTATCGATGCAAAGTCAATCGAACATACTGCCCATATTTATCTTCATCGGAGGTATTTCTGCGGCCAGTGCGATGATTATCGTGACTACCATTGCACTTGCATCTATGTGTTTAAACCACCTGTTCCTACCGCTTGCTCTGCCCAAACAGAAGCAGAATACAGTCGACCTGTACAGCTTGCTATTGTGGGGTAAAAGAACTTTGATTCTGTTAATCATTCTGGCCGGTTATGCTTTCTACCTGTTTCTGCAAACACATCAGGAATTAACCGATTTGGGCTTGATTTCATTTGTTGCCGTGGCACAATTTTTACCCGGAATTTTCGGCTTACTGTACTGGCGTAAAGCCAGTCGACAGGGATTTGTAAGCGGTCTGGCTGCCGGGGCCGTGTTGTGGGTGATCACCCTTGTACTTCCGCTGTTTGCAAAAGCAGGATGGCTGGTTAATTCACCGCTGGAACAAATCATGCTACCCATGACATCCACCGACAGTGCATTCTGGTCGCTACTGGCAAATTCATTTATTTTTGTACTGGCAACCCTTATATGGCCGCAAACTGAGGAAGAGAGCAAAGCGGCAAATGCCTGCTGCAATAATAACCAGAAGCCGACACATGCCATACCGCTGGCATCCAGCATACAACAATTTGAATCGAGCCTGGCGGCCACCATCGGTGCGGAAACTGCCAGTAAGGAAATTAACCTGGCATTATCCGATTTAGCTTTTTCAAATAAAACCCTCGATCGCAATGATTTTGCAAAGCTGCGTATACAAATCAGGCATAACCTTTCCGGTCTGATAGGCCCGGTACTGGCTGGCATGGTCGTTAACGAGCAACTGGAAATCGACACCTCAGCTAAAGTAGCAATCGCCGACACCATTCAGTTTGTCGAAAAAAGCTTGCTCGACTCTCGCCTGGAACTGAAAGAAATATCAGGCGAACTGGATTCATTACGGCGCTTCCACCGACAGGTATTACATGATTTACCGCTGGCCGTGGTAACCATAAGCCCGGAACTGCAAATCGTAAGCTGGAACAGAGAGATGGAAAAATTAGCGGTTACAGAAGAGTCCTCAGTGCTGGGAAAAGACCTGGCTCATTTATCCCCACCCTGGTCAGATCTGTTGATAGCATTTATTAAAGGTAATAAAGCCATACTAAGATCCATCAAAGTTACTATGGATGCTCACACAAGCATACTCAATTTATTCAAATCGGACGTAAGCGTCTCTTCTGAAAATGAAAATCACGGGTTTGTTGTGTTGATACAGGATCAATCGGAAATTCATCAACTGGAAAGCGAGCTGGCTCACAGCGAAAGACTGGCATCCATAGGACGCCTGGCTGCCGGTGTTGCTCATGAAATAGGCAACCCGGTTACCGGTATCGCCTGCCTGGCTCAGGATATCCAGGCCATGCCCGATGACAAGCAACTACAAAAAGAAAGTACCGATGATATATTAAATTTAACTCATCGTATTTCAAGTATTGTTCATTCTTTACTCAGTTATAGTCACCTGGGGACAGAGCTGGGGCATTCTCCAGAACCGGTTAACTTAAGCGGTTTAATTGCAGAATCATTACGACTTATTTCGTTAAGTCATAAAGGTAAACAGATAAATTTTATTAACCAGTGCCCGGATGATTTAACGTTAACCGGAGACCACCAGAAACTATTACAGGTACTGGTTATTATATTATCGAATGCCAGCGATGCCTCTAAAGAAGGCGATCAGGTTTTAATTCAGGCTAAAAAAATTAAAGATTCTATAGAACTAAAAATTAGTGATCAGGGACACGGAATAAGTGAAGAAATCATCAATAAAATATTTGATCCATTTTTCACTACAAAGCAGGCCGGTGAAGGGACAGGCCTTGGCTTATCACTGGCTTACAACATCATCAGGGAACATGATGGAAATATCGACATAAGCAGTCAGCCTGATATTGGTACCAGTGTCACCATACTACTATCGCAATCAAGGTTATCATAAATTATGCATGAAATTTTAATCGTAGAAGATGAAAAAATTATTCGTATCAGCCTTTCCAGGTTACTCATCAGGCACGAATTTTCTGTTAGTACTGCAGGGTCAGTAGCCGAGGCTGAACAGGAAGGTCTACAGGGTTTTGATTTAATCATAGCCGATTTACGCCTGCCCGGAGCAGAAGGAACGGCTTTAATTCAACTGGCAAAACCGGTACCTGTACTAATAATGACCAGTTATTCATCGGTACAGTCTGCCGTCGACGCAATGAAACAGGGTGCCGCTGATTATATCGCTAAACCTTATAATCACGATGAAATGATTTTAACCATAAACCGCTTATTGAAAAGCCAGCAACTCGAAAACCAGAACAAGGCTCTTAAACGGGAAATAGACAGCCTGCATCCGGTTAAAAATTTAATGGGAAAAAGTGACTCTATTTTACAGGTAAAAGACCGCATTCAGCGAGTTGCTCAAACCGATACCAGTGTGTTAATTTTAGGCGAGACCGGTACTGGAAAAGAACTTACTGCCAGAGCCATACATGCACAAAGCCAACGCTCAGAAAAACCACTGATTAGTATCAACTGTGCTTCCATTCCTGAAAACCTGATTGAATCAGAATTGTTCGGACATGAGAAAGGAGCCTTTACCGGTGCCTTACAAAGTAGCAAAGGACTGATAGCAGCTGCCGACTCAGGAACTTTATTCCTGGATGAAATCGGAGAGTTATCGCTGGAAGCACAGGCACAGTTATTGCGTGTATTACAGGAAGGAGAAATTCGTCGTGTAGGCTCGAATAAGATGCAATATGTCGACATCAGGTTAATTGCAGCGACTCATCGAAACTTACTAGACATGGTGGAACAAAAATTATTCCGTGAAGATTTGTATTATCGTTTAAATGTCATGGAAATCACACTGCCACCCCTGCGTCAACGCTGTGATGACATTTTACAACTGGCTAATCAAATACTGCATATGCTATCCACCCGTTTTCAACGATCAAATTTCAAATTTGATGATGATGCGATCAGGCAGTTGCAGGAATATCACTGGCCCGGCAATGTACGTGAACTGGAAAATGTCATCGAACGTTCCATTATTTTAAGTAACGGTGAAATAATTACCTCACAGGATCTTGGGTTACAGCAAATCGCTGCTAACAGGAGCTCTCCTGCTCTTTCTGCTGAATTATCGATGGATGAATATTTCATCGAATTCGTCAAGGAACATCAACACCGCTTCAATGAAACTGAATTATCTGCACGCCTGGGGATCAGCCGTAAAAACCTGTGGGAACGACGCCAGAAACTGGGAATCACCCGGAATTAAAGTCAAAAGTCAAAAGTCAAAAGTCAAAAAATATGCACCACGAAGAACAATCATGACGAGGTTATAAGTTTTAGTGATTTACAACATATCTGGTTCCCACGCTCCCGCGTGGTAACCCATATTGCTTAAGCCAGCCTGACTGCTTAAACTGCTAAAATGCATTACCACGCAGGAGCGTGGGAACGAGTAATGAAACTTTACAGGCATTTCTTCGTGTGCTTCGTGCCTCGGCAATAGCTCCTGCATTGCTCTACCTACGGGCGTCCTGCCCTAGTTCGTGGTGAAAAACCAATAAAATCGAACTTTTCAATGCTTACTATTGGAATACTGTGCAATACAAACCCGGTTTCGGCGTTATGATGCCAGTCATTGATAAAATTGACATCGAATTGGAGTCTGTTCATGAGTTTGAAATCTCCCGGTAAAATCTTCAGGGAACTGGTTAAATCAGAAAAACCATTGCAGTGTGTGGGGGCCATTAATGCTTATCACGCGAGACTGGCACAGGCTAGCGGGTTCAAATCACTGTATATTTCAGGCGGTGGAGTTGCGGCCGGTTCCTGCGGTATTCCTGATCTGGGTATTACCACGATGGAAGACGTACTCACTGACCTGCGCCGTATCACTGATGTCACCACAGCGCCGGTTCTGGTTGATATCGATGTTGGCTGGGGTGGCGCATTCAATATAGCCCGTGCGGTACGCTTGATGACCAAATACGGTGCTGCTGCGGTACACATGGAAGATCAGGTCATGCAAAAACGTTGTGGTCATCGCCCCAACAAAGCCATTGTAAGCCAGGGTGAAATGGTCGACCGCGTGAAAGCGGCTGTGGATGCCAAAACCGATCCTGACTTTGTCATTATGGCACGTACCGACGCACTCGCCGTAGAAGGACTGCAATCAGCTATAGACCGTGCCTGCGCCTGCGCAGAAGCCGGCGCTGACATGATCTTCCCTGAAGCCATAACTGAGCTGGAAATGTACAAAACCTTCGTCGATGCCGTCGGCATCCCTGTTCTGGCAAACATCACTGAATTTGGTTCAACACCACTATTCACCACCGAACAACTTGCCTCGGTTGGTGTTGATATTGCCCTGTATCCATTATCGGCTTTCCGTGCGGCTAACGCTGCTGCACTTAATGTCTATCAGACACTGATCGCTGAAGGCACCCAGGCCAATGTAGTCGACACGATGCAAACACGTGCCGATTTGTACGATTATCTTGATTACCATAGTTATGAACAAAAGCTAGACGCACTGTTCACAGAGGAAAAATAAATATGACTGAAAATCCTAACAACGTCTTACCGAAAGCCAAAAAATCGGTAGCACTGTCCGGCGTCGCTGCCGGTAACACCGCCATCTGTTCAGTAGGCCGCAAAGGAAATGATTTACATTATCGCGGTTATGATATTCTGGACTTCGCCGACAAGGCTGAATTTGAAGAAATCGCTTACCTGATCATTTACGGCCACTTACCTGATGCTGCTGAACTTTCTATCTATAAATCCAGGCTGAAATCATTGCGCGGTCTACCCCTGGCGCTCAAAAAATCACTCGAAGCCTTACCTCCAACGGCCCACCCGATGGATATAATGCGCACAGCCTGTTCGGTACTCGGTATCTGTATACCAGAAAATGACAGTCATCCCGCTGCCGAAGCACGCGACATTATTGATCGTCTGATGGCGAGTTTTGGCTCTGCTTTGCTGTACTGGTATCACTTTGCAGTAAACGGTAAGCGCATAGATGTTGAAACCGATGATGATTCTATCGGTGGTCACTTCCTGAATTTATTACATGGCAAAAAAGCCCCTGATTCCTGGGTTCGTGCGATGCACACGTCACTCAACCTGTATGCCGAACATGAATTTAATGCATCAACTTTTACTGCGCGTGTTATTGCCGGAACCAACTCGGATATATATTCAGCTATTACCGGTGGTATAGGTGCTTTACGTGGCTCCAAACACGGTGGCGCTAATGAAGAAGCGTTCCGTATACAGAGTCGCTATAAAACAGCTGATGAAGCGGAAGCAGATATTCGTCTGCGTGTAAAACACAAGGAAATTGTTATCGGTTTTGGTCATCCGGTGTATACCGTTGGCGATCCACGCAATGACGTCATTAAGGGTGTCGCCAAACAATTATCCGATGAATCTGGTCACACAAGAATGTACGATATTGCCGATCGTCTGGAAACAGTGATGTGGGAAGTCAAAAAAATGTTCCCCAATCTGGACTGGTTCTCTGCGGTTTCCTACAACCAGATGGGCATACCAACCAATATGTTTACACCGCTTTTTGTCATAGCACGGGTTACAGGCTGGGGAGCACACGTCATTGAACAACGCGACGATGGTAAGATCATTCGTCCTTCGGCTAATTATAACGGACCAGAGAATCGCCCGTACGTATCCATCGATAAGCGTTAAAGTTCTCATTCACCAGACTGAAGCCAGTGCTATCACTATCGATGTACTGGCTTTATTTTTATTTTGAGCGATAAAAATATGAATACTGAATACCGCAAGCCTTTACCCGGCAGCAAGCTGGATTATTTCGATACCCGTGCTGCGATCGAAGCGATCCAGCCCGGTGCTTACGAAAAGCTTCCCTACACCTCACGGGTACTGGCAGAACAACTGGTACGTCGATGTGACCCAGAATCGCTGACAGACTCTCTATCACAGATTATCGAACGTAAACGCGACCTGGATTTCCCCTGGTATCCCGCTCGAGTGGTTTGCCATGACATCCTCGGGCAAACGGCTTTAGTCGATCTGGCTGGTCTGCGTGATGCTATTGCCGACCAGGGTGGTGATCCATCCAGGGTAAATCCTGTGGTACCCACCCAGCTGATAGTTGATCATTCGCTGGCAGTTGAGTACGGTGGATCCGACCCGGATGCGTTTGCAAAAAACCGTGCCATTGAAGACCGTCGTAACGAAGACCGCTTCCACTTTATCGAGTGGTGTAAAACGGCTTTCCAGAACGTGGATGTGATTCCTGCAGGAAATGGCATCATGCACCAGATCAACCTGGAGAAGATGTCTCCGGTCATTCAGGTACATGACGGTATCGCCTACCCGGATACCTGTGTCGGAACTGACAGTCATACGCCGCATATTGATTCTCTGGGAGTTATTGCCATTGGGGTAGGAGGCCTTGAAGCCGAAACGGTTATGCTGGGTCGCCCATCCATGATGCGGCTACCAGATATTATCGGTGTCAGATTGAACGGAAAACGTCAGCCGGGAATAACCGCAACCGACATCGTACTGGCCATTACTGAATTCCTGCGTAACCAGAAAGTCGTTTCCGCCTATCTTGAATTTTTCGGCGAAGGTGCGGCCAATCTGACCATCGGTGATCGCGCCACTATTTCCAATATGACACCTGAATTCGGCGCTTCTGCCGGCATGTTTTATATCGATGAACAGACAATTGATTACCTTAAATTGACCGGGCGTGATGCAGAACAGGTTGCGCTGGTTGAGAACTATGCCAGAACAACCGGCCTGTGGGCCGATAGCCTGCAGCAGGCAGAATACGAGCGTGTACTTGAATTTGATCTTTCTAGCGTTTGTCGCAATATGGCAGGACCTTCCAATCCGCATCGTCGACTGCCCACTGCCGAACTTCATGCTCGCGGGATCGCCGGTGATCTTGATAAGGCAATAGCAGAAGAGCACGATGGAAAAATGCCGGATGGCGCAGTGATCATCGCTGCTATTACCAGTTGCACCAATACCAGTAATCCGCGTAATGTCGTCGCAGCAGGGCTGATCGCACGTAAGGCCAATGAGCTGGGCTTAACCAGCAAACCGTGGGTAAAGACTTCCTTTGCACCCGGCTCCAGGGTAGCCAAACTCTACCTGGAAGATGCAGGACTACTGTCTGAAATGGAGAAACTGGGCTTTGGTATCGTGGCGTATGCCTGTACTACCTGTAACGGCATGAGTGGAGCACTGGACCCGAAAATTCAACAGGAAATAATTGATCGTGATCTCTACGCGACAGCCGTTTTATCGGGAAATCGAAATTTCGATGGCCGTATTCACCCTTATGCCAAACAGGCATTTTTAGCTTCACCACCACTGGTCGTCGCCTATGCTATAGCCGGTACCGTTCGTTTCGATATCGAACAGGATACTCTGGGTACTGACAAAAACGGCAACCCGGTTACCCTCAAGGATATCTGGCCCAGCGATGAAGAAATTGATGAAATCGTAAAAAACAGTGTTAAGCCCGAGCAGTTCAATCAGGTCTACGATCCCATGTTCGACCTGGGTCAGGTGAAACAGGCAGAAAGTCCACTGTATGACTGGCAGCCACAAAGTACCTATATTCGCCGCCCTCCCTACTGGGAAGGCGCACTGGCAGGTGAACGCAGTATGAAAGGAATGCGTCCGCTGGCGGTACTTGGTGACAATATCACCACCGACCACCTGTCGCCTTCTAATGCCATCATGCTGGACAGTGCTGCGGGTGCCTACCTGCATAAAATGGGTTTACCTGAAGTAGACTTCAACTCTTACGCCACACACCGTGGTGATCACCTTACCGCTCAGCGAGCCACCTTCGCCAACCCGAAACTGTTGAACGAAATGTGTCGCGATGAAAACGGGGAAGTCATTCAGGGTTCACTGGCGCGCATCGAACCGGATGGTCAGCAGAGCCGGATGTGGGAAGCCATTGAAACTTATATGCAACGTAAGCAACCACTGATTATCATTGCAGGTGCGGATTACGGACAGGGTTCTTCACGTGACTGGGCAGCCAAAGGTGTTCGGCTGGCTGGTGTAGAAGCTATCGTGGCTGAAGGTTTCGAACGTATCCACCGTACCAACCTGGTGGGTATGGGGGTACTGCCACTTGAGTTTAAGGCTGGCGAAAATCGACACACTTACGCTATCGATGGTAGCGAGACCTTCGATGTGATCGGCGATATTGCACCCGGTACAGATTTGACTGTGGTTATGACCCGGTCTAATGGTGAATCTGTGCAGATTCCAGTGACCTGCCGTCTGGATACTGCCGAAGAAGATTATGTTTATTCAGCCGGTGGTGTACTGCAACGCTTCGCACAGGACTTTCTCAAATCCAGCACCGCAACTTAAGCCGGAGACATTTATCATGTCACATGTACCACAGATTAAAATTCCCGCCACTTACATGCGTGGCGGCACCAGTAAAGGCGTGTTCTTCAATCTAACTGACTTGCCTGAATCGGCACAGGTCGAGGGGCCTGCCCGCGATGCCCTGCTGCTGCGTGTGATCGGCAGCCCTGATCCTTACGCTAAACAGACCGACGGCATGGGCGGTGCTACCTCAAGTACCAGCAAAACGGTCATATTGTCAAAAAGCTGTCAACCAGATCACGATGTCGATTACCTGTTCGGTCAGGTGGCCATAGACCGCTCATTTGTTGACTGGAGTGGTAACTGTGGCAATCTGACAGCGGCGGTCGGTTCATTTGCCATCAGCAGTGGTCTGGTAGATGCACAGCAGATTCCCGATAACGGCGTTGCCATCGTGCGAATCTGGCAGGCCAATATCAAAAAAACCATCATTGCGCATGTGCCAATGACCGATGGAGAAGTACAGGAAACCGGTGACTTTGAACTGGATGGAGTAACCTTCCCTGCTGCCGAGGTACAGGTTGAGTTTATCAGTCCGGTTGATGCTGACGATGCCATGTTTCCCAGCGGTAATCTCGTGGATCAACTGGAGGTACCGGGGGTAGGAAACTTTCAGGTAACAATGATCAATGCTGGAATTCCCACTATATTCCTTAACGCTAAAGACATTGGCTATAGCGGGACAGAACTGCAGGAAGCTATTAACACAGACGAAAAGGCTTTAAGCATGTTCGAAACCATTCGTACCTATGGCGCTATACGAATGGGATTAATCGAAAGGGTTGAACAGGCTGCAGATCGGCAACATACGCCCAAGGTTGCTTTTGTAGCTCCAGCACAGGGCTACACGTCTTCTAGCGGCAAGCAAATTTCCGCTGCTGATATCGACCTTAACGTTCGCGCCCTGTCGATGGGTAAATTACATCACGCCATGATGGGGACAGCCGCAGTGGCAATAGGTACAGCGGCGGCGATTCCGGGTACACTGGTGAATCTGGCCGCTGGCGGTGGTGAGCGAGCTTCGGTCACTTTCGGTCACCCATCCGGTACGCTAAAGGTTGGCGCAGATGCCAGTGAAAATAATGCTGACTGGACCGTCAACAAGGTAGTAATGAGCCGAAGTGCCAGGGTACTGATGGAAGGTCGTGTCTGTATACCGGGTGATTGTTTCTGATTATTTTGAACATATAGTTAAAAGTACCTGTTCAACGTAAAAATTATTCACCACGAAGTACACGAAGCTCACGAAGAAAGGCAAGCCACTTAAAGGAAGCCGGATAATTGAGTTATTGTACTTATTTTATAAAGCTTATTATTATAAGATGCTTTACCTTCGTGTTCTCCGTGAACTTCGTGGTGGAAAGATCTTTAACATGCTCGTGTATGAGCACTATCTGAGTAGTTACGTTCAAATTAACTGAATATCATAAAAATAAGCAAAAAGGATAATATCATTATGAATACTTTTCCTGCCTGGTTAGTCACTAAATCAGATGATGCGATAAGCGTTTCGCGCACCGATCTGACTACACAAGATTTAATGGAAGGTGATGTCACCATACAGGTGGATTACTCAGGTTTAAACTATAAAGACGGCCTGGCAATGACCAAAAGCGCCATGGTCATTAAAAATTACCCGTTAATCCCCGGTATCGATTTAGCCGGTACGGTGATTCAGTCTGATAGTGAAAAATTTAAGTCTGGTGACAAGGTCGTATTAACCGGTTATGGCGTTGGCGAAAAATTTAACGGCGGTTATACCGGTATTGCCAGAGTTAACAGCGAATGGCTGGTAGCACTTCCCGACAACATGACGACACGCCAGGCAATGGCCATTGGCACTGCCGGGTTTACCGCCATGTTATGTGTTCTGGCACTGCAAAATCACGGCATTAAAGCGGACGATGGTGACATACTTATTACCGGTGCTGCCGGAGGAGTAGGCAGCATTGCCCTGTCGGTCATGCATAAATTAGGTTACACAATAACCGCCACTACCGGAAGAATGCAGGAAGCCGATTACTTACATCAACTGGGGGCCAATGACGTCATTGATCGTCATGAGTTCGCGGGCAAAGCACGCCCATTGGCAAAAGAACGTTGGGCTGCCGCCATTGATGTGGCCGGTGGTTTCACCCTGGCGAATGTTTTAAGCCAGATCAAAACCCATGGCGCAGTGGCTGCCTGTGGACTGGCTGAATCGATGGATTTACCCACCTCGGTGGCCCCGTTTATTTTACGTGGCGTTGCTTTATACGGAATTGATTCTGTGTACTGCCCGATGCCAAAACGGCTGGATGCCTGGAACAGGCTGGCTACTGATCTGGATCTGGCGGCACTGGAATCTATGACCACAGAAATTGAGTTTGATAAAATTCCAGAAGCAGCCACGGCTATCCTGAAAGGCCAGATTCGAGGACGTACCATCGTTAAAGTTCCACAGTAAATTTTAAAATTGAAATGTTACTGGAATATATAGAACCTGTATTCAGACCACCCAGTGAAGCTATTTCTCCGATCCTGCAGGTCACCAATGGTTGCTCCTGGAATAATTGTACATTTTGCGATATGTACACCGAACCGCAAAAAAAGTTTCGCCCTAAAACACTACAGGATATCGAGCAGGAATTACAACTGATCGAAAAATCCGGGCAGCGATATCGGCGTATATTCCTGGCCGATGGAGATGCCATGTCGCTATCTTTCAAACGACTGCATGGCATCATGTCATTGATCAATAAATACCTGCCGGATACTCAACGCGTTTCATCTTATTGCCTGCCCAGAAACCTGTTAAACAAAACAGAAGATGAATTGTTTCAGTTACAGACTATGGGATTAACACTGATGTATGTAGGCTGTGAAACGGGTGATGACCTGTTGCTTGAAAAGGTTCGAAAAGGAGAAACCTTCGAATCGTCTCTGGCCGCGTTAACAAAAATTAAAAATGCCCGGATGAAAAGCTCGGTGATGATTCTAAATGGGCTAGGTGGAACAACATACAGTCAACAACATGCCGTCAACTCTGCTCGTTTAATGAACGCGGCCCAACCGGATTACCTGGCAACCCTGGTGGTTACTTTCTACCACGGCGAACAGCGTTTTCAAAAAGCTTTCGACGGTGAATTTCATGCCTTAAAACCAACTGAATTATTTGCGGAGATGAAAACTCTACTACAGCATCTGGAGCTCGATAAGACAATTTTCCGCAGTGACCATGCATCCAATTACCTGATACTGAAAGGTATTCTCGGGCGTGACAAAGAGCGCTTATTACTTCAGGTTCAAAATGCTATTAATGATCAAAGTTCTGCAAACTTACGTGAAGAGTGGCAACGAAGTTTATAAGGGTCTGAGTGAGTTCTCGTTCCCACGCTCCCGCGTGGTAATGCATACTTGCCCTGCAAACCCGTCAGGACTAAGGCATATTGGAAGACCTCAAAAACTGACAGAGTAAAAAGGATTTTATAAGGTCAGCGGAAATGGCTGTCACAGTGTTCTGGTTAAACCGTTGAGTAAGGTATGGGTTACCACGCGGGAGCGTGGGAACCAGATCAGAGTTTTTTCTTTGCGCCCTTTGCGCCTTTGCGAGAATCCATTTCCTTTTGAGCCTGAAATGGCTGAACTGAGAAGTAACCAGGTAAGCTTATGACTGGCGACTGACTGCTTTTGTATCCTGATATTGAAGAGGGTAATAAACCTGATAGATCATCAATTACACCCTGAGAAGCATTTGGTGCTGATTTAACCGACAGGCTATCATCATCCTGCAGTAGCATTATCGAACACAGAGATTCAGGTACCAGTGCTTCCGCGCACAGACATAGACTGTCAAGCAGTTCCTGTCTAGCCATTTTTCCTTTGACTACATCTTCAAGAACCTGATTTTGCAGATTTAATAACTTATTTTGTTGCGATGTATTTCCGGTAAACAGGGCTATATTATGGGATGTTTTAGTCAACCCATTATCCCTGGGATGATAAATTCTGAGTAAAATCAGTAACCCGTTACATCACAATAAGCGAGGGAACTCGCTCGATATATTGCAAACCTATTTACAAAATCTCATCCAGCTCAGACATAGAGTTAATGATACTGGTAGGCTGCTCTCCCCAGGGGTCCATTTGTTGCTTTTCACTGCGCTTAATCCAGACACTGTTCATGCCAAAGGTAGCCGCCCCCATCACATCAAAAGAATTACCTGAAATGAGCCAGCTATCTTTCGCCTTAGCGCCGGTCCTATCCAGGAAATGCTGATAAATGGCCGGATCAGGCTTATATTTTTTTATCTCATCAGCACTGATAATATCCTTGAAATACTGATTAATCTGCACATCTTCAAACAGTTTTTCCACCTCTACCAGTGGCCCATTGGTTAAAGCATATAACTGCAAATCATCACGTTTATTCAAACTTTTTAAGGCATTAACAACATCCTTAAAAACTGGTAGATTCTGGTATCTTTTTATCAGGCTAAATCGTTGATCATGAGTCATTGATACATCAAACGCTTCAATACAGAAGTCCAGAGCATTGCCGGTACAGGTATAAAAAGGCTCGTAGCGATTCATCATGCTGCGACGAAAAGAATATTCAAGTTGTTTATCCCTCCACATCGTAGCGAAGGGCACAGCCTTATCATCTCCGATATAGCGTTGCAATAAATCAACCATTCCATAGGTATTGATTAAAGTGGCGTATACATCAAAAGCTAGCGTTTTCATCAAAAGTATCCGTAATTTTTGCTGCCGACACATCGCCGGCAGCTTTACTAAAAGCCTGCAGGCTTATTTATTTGCGCGATTCTCGATTAAATTATCGACTACTGTAGGATCCGCCAAAGTAGAAGTATCACCCAGGCTATCGATTTCATTAGCCGCTATTTTGCGTAAAATGCGTCGCATGATTTTACCTGAACGGGTTTTCGGTAACCCTGGTGCCCATTGAATAATATTGACTTTAGCGATAGGACCTATTTCTTTTCTAACCAGCGCAATCAGCTCGGCTTTTAACTCATCACTGGGTTCCTCACCAGTCATCAGGGTAACATAGGCATAAATCCCCTGTCCTGTCATGTCATGTGGATAACCGACTACTGCCGACTCCGCCACCTTTTCATGTAGAACCAGTGCAGACTCAATTTCTGCGGTGCCCAGGCGATGACCAGAGACATTTAAAACGTCATCGACCCGACCGGTAATCCAGTAATAACCATCAGCATCTCTTTTCGCCCCATCACCGGTAAAATAATAACCTTTATACGTTGAAAAATAAGTTTCATAAAATCGATTATGATCACCATAAATCGTACGTAACTGGCCGGGCCAGGGACGTTTAATCGCCAGATTTCCCTGCGCTGGATTACCATCGATCTCATTACCCTCTTCATCCAGTAATACCGGTTCCACACCAAAGAATGGAAAAGTTGCTGAACCAGGTTTTAACGGGGTAGCACCAGGTAATGGCGTTAACATATGACCACCGGTTTCGGTCTGCCACCAGGTATCGACGATCGGGCATCGACTTTCACCGACCACACGATAATACCAGTCCCATGCTTCCGGATTTATGGGTTCACCAACCGTTCCTAACAGACGTAATGCACTACGCTTCGTTTTCTTAACCGGTTCCTCTCCAGCAGCCATCAATGAACGAATTGCTGTTGGCGCTGTATAGAAAATTGATACATCATGCTTGTCACATACCTGCCAGAATCTGGAGATATCAGGATAAGTCGGGATGCCTTCAAACATCAGCGTAGTTGCGCCATTTGCCAATGGACCATACACAATATAAGTATGACCTGTTACCCAGCCCACATCAGCTGTACACCAGTAAACTTCACCATCTTTATAATCAAACACCAGTTTATGGGTCATAGCCGCCTGTAACAGGTAACCTGCTGTCGAATGTAATACGCCTTTAGGTTTACCCGTGGAACCCGATGTATACAGGATAAACAGCGGATCTTCCGCATCCATTTCTTCTGGCTCACAGATAGCATCTGCCTTAGCAACAGCTTCGTGATACCAGACATCTATTTTTTCATTCCAGTCTACCGGATCACCACCTCGTTGAACCACGATGCAGGTATGCACATTTGGGCAGGATGCTATGGCCTTATCGGCGTTCGATTTGAGAGGTATTTTTTTACCGCCACGCATAGATTGATCTGAAGTAATTACCACCTGGCAGTCTGAGTCCAGAATACGGTCTTTCAAAGCATCCGGTGAAAAACCGCCAAACACTATCGAATGCATTGCCCCGATACGGGTACAGGCCAGCATTGCAACTGCAGCCTCGGGAATCATCGGTAGATAGATTGAGACTCTGTCGCCTTTTTTAACGCCTCTCTCTTTTAGTACATTAGCAAACTGACAGACTTCTTTATGCAGTTCGTTATAGGTAATTTTGCGGTCTTCATTAGGATCATCACTTTCCCAGATGATGGCCACCTGATCACCTCGAGTTTCCAGATGACGATCCAGGCAATTACTGGAAACGTTGAGCTTACCTCCGATAAACCATTTAATATTCAGATCACTTTCATCGAAGCTCCATTCCTGCACCTTATCCCAGCTTTTGGTCCAGGTCAGATATTTTTCTGCCTGTTCTGCCCAGAATGAATCTGGATCATCCATCGACTGGCGATACATTTTCTGATATTGATCCTGATTAACATTAGCCTGTGCAGCAAATTTAGCAGGTACGGGGTAAACGGTTTCATCTGACATTTGTGTGCTCCTGGTTTATATTTTTTCTGTATTAATAGAAGTGATAAATCCTACTTAAAGCTTGATTATTATAATTCTTCGCCATCTAGCATAACGATTTATCACCAGTTTACTATGATTTGTATTTTCAATATTGAATATTAACATTCTTTTTTAACAGTTAAAGCCTATACCTGACACATATAAAGGCCTCTTCTGGCATGATTATTAATGCTGCAACCACTCCAATCCTATCCCTAAATGGATAATTAATGATATAGTAGCCACATAAACTGGATATAACCACTATAACCTTTTGTTTTTATTATGTTTTTTACTGATATCTCATCTCATTAACCGGTATTTTTTGACATATAACTAATGAATAACTTACAGCCATTAATCAACGAAAGCGTGCAATTGCTATTTATAGGAATGGGTACTGTATTTATTATCCTGATAATGCTTATCTTTCTGATCAATTTAGTCAGTAAAGCACTATCAATGCTTAAATTAGAAGATGAGCCGGTAAAAACCCGGAACTCTCAGAAAGGCACCAGGAAAAAGTCCGTAAAGTCGGATGATGAATTAATAGCAGTAATCAGCAGCTCGATAACTGCTTATAAAAAAAAGCATTCTGTTTAGTTAACAGAAAACTCCTGACTTAATTAACCACTAGAATCTAACCAGTCATAATCCCGGATTAGCACTATGAGCAAACCTATCAAAATAACCGATGTTGTATTACGTGATGGTCATCAGTCACTGTTTGCTACACGCATGCGTATCGATGATATGTTACCAATTGCCGCAAAACTGGATGATATCGGTTACTGGGCACTGGAAACCTGGGGTGGAGCTACTTTTGATGCCTGCATTCGTTTTCTCGGTGAAGATCCCTGGGACCGCCTGCGTCAGTTAAAGGCGGCAATGCCAAAAACACCTCAACAAATGTTACTCCGCGGACAAAATGGACTGGGATACAGACATTATGCCGATGATGTCATTGAAAAATTTGTTGAGCGCTGCGCGGTTAACGGCATTGATGTATTCCGTATTTTCGACGCCATGAACGATATGCGCAACCTCGAAACAGCGGTAAAAGCAGCGGTTGCCACCGGTAAACATGCACAGGGAACTATCTCTTACACCTTAAGCCCTGTACATAATTTACAGAAATGGATTGAAATGGCCAAACAGATCGAAGACATGGGCTGCCATTCTCTGGCTATCAAGGATATGGCCGGATTATTAAAACCCTACACCGCCTTCGAACTGGTGACTGAAATTAAAAAAGTCATCGATATTCCGATCGGTCTGCATTGTCATGCGACAACCGGTTTATCTACTGCAACGCTGGTCAAAGCAATCGAAGCGGGTTGTGAAATTATCGACACCTCTATTTCATCCATGAGCATGACTTACGGCCATTCACCCACAGAATCGCTGGTATCAATTTTTGAAGGCACCGAGTATGACAGTGGCCTCGACATCAATAAACTGGAAGAAATTGCCGCCTATTTCAGGCCTGTAAGAAAAAAATATGCCAAATTCGAAGGCGCCTTAAGAGGTATCGATTCGCGCATCCTGGTAGCCCAGGTGCCTGGTGGTATGTTAACCAACCTGGAAGGCCAGCTGAAAGAACAGGGAGCCACTGATCGACTTGATGAAGTGCTCAGCGAAATCCCTAAAGTTCGCGAAGATCTGGGATTTATACCTCTAGTTACTCCTACTTCTCAAATTGTAGGGACTCAGTCTGTCATTAATGTGCTTTCCGGTGAGCGTTATAAATCTATAACCAAAGAAACCGCCGGAATATTGCGCGGTGAATACGGAGCGACAGCAGCCCCGGTGAATAAAGAGTTACAACAGAAAGCACTTAAAGATGGCGGCAAAGTCATCACCTGCCGTCCTGCTGACCTTATCGAACCAGAAATGGATAAACTGACAGAAGAATTCCGCAAACTAGTTAAAGAGCAAAATCTGCAGGTAGCCGAGAATGAAATCGATGATGTATTGATTTACGCTCAATTTCCGCAGGTAGGATTGAAGTTCATAAAAAATCGAAATAACCCGGATGCTTTCGAGCCAGTTCCCGGCAGCGAACCAGAACCTAAGGCTGCTCCTGCAGTAACGACACCTGCTGTAACCACCGGCCCGGAACAATACCAGGTATCGGTAAATGGGACCAGTTACGACGTGATTGTTGCTGCGGGCGGAGAAATTTCCCAGCTACAACCAACAACAGCAGCCTCCTCAACCACGGCTCCTTCCTCAAGTCGTACACTGGAAGAAATTGTCGCTCCGATGGCCGGTAGTGTGATTGAAATCCTGGTCGAAGAAGGTGAAGAGGTATCTGAAAACCAGCCAGTAGTGATCATCGAAGCAATGAAAATGGAAACCGAGATACGTGCCAGCAGGGCCGGGGTCGTAGTGGACATCCATGTTTCAAAAGGTGATTCCATCCAGGTCAACCAATCACTGATTTCTTTGGACTAAGATTACTCATGGGCAGCGGACTGTTACAACTGTGGGAATCCACAGGGCTTTATAATTTTACCCTGGGGCAGGCATTTATGATCTGCATTGGTGGCCTGTTAATTTACCTGGCCATTAAAAAAGGGTTTGAGCCTCTTTTATTGCTGCCAATCGGCTTTGGCGGCATATTGGCTAATATTCCTGTGGCAGAAATCAGCGGCCCCGATGGTCTACTGGGTATTCTTTACCACATGGGCATAGAAACCGGCATTTTCCCCTTACTCATTTTCATGGGTGTCGGTGCAATGACTGACTTTGGTCCATTGCTTGCCCGTCCCAGCCTGATGATATTAGGTGCTGCTGCACAGTTTGGCATATTCGTCACCCTGTTCGGTGCAATATTAATGAACTTGATACCAGGTATAGAATTCACCCTGTCCGATGCCTCAGCAATCGCTATTATCGGAGGCGCAGATGGCCCGACAGCGATTTTTCTGGCATCCCGACTCGCTCCTGACCTGCTCGGAGCGATTGCTGTAGCGGCTTATTCTTACATGGCCCTGGTGCCATTGATTCAGCCTCCCATCATGAAGCTGCTGACCACAGAAACAGAACGCAAATGCGTCATGAAGCAATTACGACATGTCTCAAAAGCAGAAAAAATCATCTTCCCGTTAACATTATTAGTGGTCACGATACTTTTATTACCCGCTGCAACCCCACTGGTCGGCATGCTATGTTTTGGTAACCTGCTGAAAGAGTCCGGCGTTGTGGAACGTTTAAGCAATACTGCGCAGAATGAGCTGATCAATATCGTCACCATTTTCCTTGGACTATCCGTTGGCTCAAAACTCTCTGCAGACAAGTTCCTGGCCCCGGAAACTCTGGGTATTTTATTACTGGGAATTTTTGCATTTTCTATCGGAACGGCTGCCGGCTTACTGATGGGAAAAGTCATGTACAGGGTCACCGGGGGAGAAGTTAATCCACTGATTGGAGCTGCCGGTGTTTCTGCCGTACCGATGGCGGCGCGCGTCGCCAACAAAGTCGGTATGGAAGCAAACCCTCAAAACTTTCTACTGATGCATGCAATGGGACCGAATGTGGCCGGTGTTATAGGTTCCGCGGTTGCTGCAGGTGTGTTACTGGCAATTGTCGGTTCCCCCGGTTAGTAATTTTCCAGTGTTAATGCTGCAAACCATATTCAGTTATTTATCTGAATTAAACATGGCCTATCGAGGTGTTTCGCGTAGATTCACTCCCAAAACCAGATTGAAAATCGCTATTACTCGCTCCCACGCTCCCGCGTGGTAACCAATATTGCTTAAGCCTGACTGCTTAAAACGCTAATATGCATTGTGCTCCCGCGCGGGAATGCATACTGACACCTCAGAAACTGACAAAACTAAAGAAGGATCTATAAAGATCAGCGGAAAGGCTATTTCAGTGTTCCGGCTAAACCATTAAGCAAAATATGGGTTACCACGCGGGAGCGCGGGAACCAGATCATCCTTTCTTTGCGCCCTTTCTACCTTCGCGAGAGTCCATTTTTTAGCCTGAAATGGCTGAAGCAGAAAATAGGATTTGTCAGTATCCTTTATGAAAGCAGTCGTACAAAAAATTATATGATTGGCAAAAGACGACCCGTTGTGGTCGTCCGCTTAATCCGTCATACCGGCGCAGGCCGGTATCCATACACGGATTAAAGCGACATAAATCTTGATGACTGAAATATACCTTTGGTGGCATTAGTTTACCTACCGGGTTATTTTTCACACACTAACGCTTTCCTTGCTCCGTAGCTGATTCCTATAACGTGTGCGAGTCACTTTCCCCTTTTGACAGGATAGTTTTCGCCTCTAAAATTTTTCCAGGTATAAGTCCATAATAGTTCTCAACATCGTTACATTCTAAAAATCGTAATCTGCTTGTGAGTTGTGAAAGCAAAAGTAGAATTACGCTTTTATTCGATGCGCGGAACAATGCAGGGTCGTTTCAGTGAATATCAAGTGATCGATAATAAATTTAACAAACAGAAATAGCTATTTTATCTACCGTCATCGTTTTTCTCGCTAAATCCATGTAGTGAAAAAATCATAACTCCATCATAAATTTAACCCCCTATCTTTATCTTTATTGGGTTATCTTAGGCCTGGGTGTGTTATTAAATCCTTTCTCGATATGTTTCTTATCCACCTTGATCAGTAGCACTAATTAAGAGCAATAACGCACTCATTGGGGATGAAAATGAATTATTTAAGTGCTCCAATTAACACTCCTTCTAAATGCAAATCACATAACTAATTGAATTACCTGTACTAAAACAATACTGGCCACCTTATTGCAATACCTGTCATAACAGGTCTATACAGGTTTCAGTCAGTGAAAAAGTTAAAAGCTAAAATTGAACAAACGCCATCGATCATACCAATGCCGCTTTTTATGAAAATAAAAGAAGCGATTCGGGAAAAAATTTTAGACGGTACTTATTCAGCACATGACAAGTTGCCTTCAGAAAGGGAGTTAACCGAACTGTTTAAGGTTAGCCGAATTACAGTCAGGCAGGCATTAGCAGATCTTCAGCGCGAAGGTCTTATTTTCAAGATAAATGGAAAAGGTACTTTTGTTACCAAACCCAAAGCATCCCTGGATGGGTCAAAGCTGCGCGGCTTCGGGGAAGCAATGTCTGCACTGGGTTACGAATCTTTTTCAAAGCTGCTGAGTGTTCGGGATATACAGGCTACCCAGCAAGTTGCTAAAAATTTAAGCATACCACGCGAATCTTTAGTTAAAAAAATTCAACGCCTGAGATACCTGAACCGGTCTCCAATTTCTTTAGATATCACCTATTTTCAGCCACATATTGGACAACTGGTGGCTACTGCTGATCTGGAACGCTGTGATATTTTTTCAATTTTGGAAAACGAATGCGGTATTACCCTTGGTGATGCCAGAGTTAATATCGAAGCAGTATTGAGTGATGAAAAAATGAGCGGATTACTGAATGTAGAAGAAGGTACTCCAATTTTACATATTGAGCGAACCATCCTGGATAATGGGAAAAAGCCAGTTCTTTATGAAAATTTATTTTATCGGGGTGATGCATTCAAGTACAGCATCGCCATTGAAAGAGAAAATCAACCGTTATCAAAAATTGATTCGTCAGGAGAAATCACATGAAGACTGACGAAAAAGCTGCACAGGATAAAAAAGTACGACTGGAAAACAGGTTTAGCGCAAATCGTGGACATATTTCTGTTAACCAGGTTTTGATCAGTTACGGTGAAAATAGTGATCGAAATGTCGCGGTAGAGGAAACATCTGTTGAAATAAAACCCCAGGAATTTGTCTGCCTGCTGGGGCCGTCAGGATGTGGAAAATCGACCCTGTTAAATGCGATTGCCGGTTTCGTCCAGCCCACACAGGGCAGGGTCAGCATTGATGATATTCTGGTGGATGGGCCTGGGCCCGACAGGGGGATGGTATTCCAGCAATATTCATTACTTCCATGGAAAACGATATTTGAAAATATCGCATTGGGCCCTCGTTTATCAAATGATATCGAGGCCTCAAAAACCGCCGAGAATTTTCTGGATATGGTCGGTTTAGCTAAGTACCGGAATCATTATCCCGCTGAACTATCCGGGGGAATGCAGCAACGTGTCGGTATTGCCAGAGCATTGGCGACTTATCCGAGCGTGCTATTAATGGATGAGCCGTTTGGCGCCCTTGATGCACAGACCCGTCTGGTCATGCAGGAAAGCCTGCTTAACGTCTGGAGCAAATTTGGAACGACAGTCGTGTTTGTCACCCACGACGTTGATGAAGCTGTCTTCCTGGCGGACAGGGTGCTCATTATGAGCGCCAGCCCGGGACGGGTGGTTGCCGATCTCAGAAACCCCTTACCCAGACCACGTTCACAAAACATGTCAACACGGGATGATTTCAATGAGTTAAAGCAACAGTGCCTTGGCATCATCAGAGAGGAAAGTATGCGTACTTTTGAGTTACAGAATGAATGATCCAAATTACGGATGATCGCTGTAATACCATTTTTTCTAATAAATATTAAGTCAAAGATTCCACGGAGAAACAATATATGAGCGCCAGCCCGAAAAATTTAAATGAACTCGAGAAGAGAGTGATTGAAAGAATTGAAGAAAGCGACTGGGTCGATTTGACAACCGAGATGGTCAGGACTGGACAGCCACATTCGGTTAATCCGCTTGACCCTGATATTCCTGCCGGTGAAGAAGAGTCCATCGCAATATTTGTCGCAGGAAAACTTGAAGCGATGGGATTTAAAGTAAACAAGTACCTGTCCCAGCCGCACCGACCCAATGTGGTCGGCCTGTTAAAAGGGGTTGGTGATGGACCATCTCTGATGATTAACGATCATCTTGATACTTATCCTGCAGTTGAGCCAGAACGCTGGGATCTGTGTGATCAGGATCCATTTAAGGCCACCCGTCATGACGACTGGTTATATGGCCGTGGAACCTCAGATACTCGAGGCAACCTTGCCGCATCGTTACTGGCGGTAAAAGCGCTGGTAGATGAGGGTGTCAGGCTGAAAGGTGACCTGGTCTGCTGTTATACAGTCGATGAAGAAAAAGATGGTTTGCATGGATCTATCTATATGACCGATACCATTGGCCTGAAAACTGACTACTCAATAACAGCTGAACCTACCGCGTGGGGTGGACATAGTGATAACTGGGGAATGAACATCTCTGTCGCGAACTCTGGACATTGCCTGGTGGAAGTAACTGTAAAAGGTATCAAAGCACATATCTGGCGGCCCGATACCGGTGTTAACGCCATAAGCCTGGCGTCTTCTCTGGTTCCTGAATTGAATACCATGGGTTTTACCCATCAACCCAACGAACTGATGGGGCATACACCTCCCTGTGTATGCGTGGTTCGCACACGAGGCGGACTGGAAGGTGAAATGCAGTTCTCTCCTGACAGTTGCACGCTGACTTTAGCGGTGGTAGGCATATTGCCTGGCATGACGCTGGATTCGGTCATCACTGATATTAGCAAAGTGGTGAGCGAATTTCTTGCAGACAGCGATGCAAGTGATTTTAGCGTGACTCAGGTTCCGGATTCTTTATTCGTAAACGGGACAGAGCCAGTCGGGTTAAATGATGAGCCGAATATTTCGATAGCACTGGCTTATAACAAGCTATTAGGTGAAGACCCTCTGATTAATCGAAAAAATGCCTTTAATGACACTATTCGATTCCGTGAGGCCGGTATGAATGCAGTGACTTTTGGCCCAGGTGAAGATGGCTGGGCACCAATCAATGAAGGCATCTCTATACCCAAATCGATTGCAGCAACCAAAATTTACGCTTTGACCATCATGAATATGCTGGGTGTCAGCGAGTAAACATACGAGGCATTTACGGTGAATAGTGTTACTGAAACTTTCGACAATAACAGCGCATCAGAGCTTGCAGGTATGCACAATGCTTTTCCGAAAATCTCTAATAATGAGTTACTCGCTATCAGGCTTGTGAGGTTTAAACAATGGTTAAGGCAGGAGAAGTCTACCGCTTTCCTGACCTCATCCATGTCTGTTGCGGTTATGTTTTTAGCCTGGATTCTGGTAACCGAAACCGGTCTGGCTAATCCACTTTTTCTACCGGGCCCAGTTGCCGTTTTTAATGCATTCATCAGTGCTGCGACAGAAGGTTATCAGGGTTCGACTCTGTTAGAACATGTAGCCACCAGCCTGTATCGCATACTGAGTGGTTTTGGCCTTGCCTGTCTGCTCGGTATACCGCTAGGTATCTCGATGGGAATGTCCAAAAGAGTCCACGCAATCTTTAATCCGTTTATTGAGTTCTACCGTCCATTACCGCCCCTGGGACTGTATACCTTACTGGTCATGTGGCTGGGTATAGGCGAAGAATCAAAGCTGGCGTTACTTTTCCTGGCCGGCCTTCCCGGTATCATCATCGCCACCATTCAGGCAGTTCGAGATATCAATCCGACCTATGTAAGAGCAGCCAGGTCTCTGGGCGCAACTCGCATGCAATTGATCCGTGAAGTATATCTGCCGGGCGCTGGCCCGACGATTTTGACTGGCATGCGCATATCACTCGGTTTCGTTTATACGGTTCTGGTGGCAGCTGAGATTGTGGCGGCCACGGCAGGTATCGGCTGGATGATCTGGGACGCCGCGAAATTTTTACTCAGCGATATCGTCATCATGGGATTAATCGTGCTGGGTATAACTGGAATTTTACTGGACCTGGTTATGCGACTAATTGGCAGGGCTTTAATGCCCTGGACCGGCAGGAGTCATTCATAAATAGCAGTTTCTTAATGTAACACCCATATCTCAACTTCAACTAAAGGTAAATACTATGAAAAAATCTATAAAGTCGATAACCCTGGGCGCCTGTTTGTCCATACTATCGGGGACAGTCCTGGCCGAAAAACCGGAAACGGTTACCGTCGGGTATTTAAACCTGGTGAACGCTCAACTGGTCACTAAATCTCTAGGGCTGGTGCAAAAAGAGATGCCCGGTGTAGAAGTCAAATATATCAAAGTCGGTGGAGGCGGAGACATGTTACGCGCCATCGCAGCAGATCAGGTTGATTTTGGCGGTCTGGGAAATCCTCCCTCGGCGATCGGTGTCACCCGGGGCTTGCCTATTCAGGGCATCATGGTGCTGAATATGCTCGACTATGTTGAATCGATGGCGGTAAGAACTTCAGCTGGAATCAAGGGCTTTAAAGATTTAAAAGGTAAAACCATTGCCGCACCTTTCGGTTCCACGACCCATTACCTGTTGCTGAATGCACTTGCCGATGAAGGCATAGATCCTGCATCGATGAAAATTATCGATTTGCGTCCTAATGACATAGCACTGGCCTGGAGTCGTGGTGATATCGATGCCGCCTGGTTCTGGGAACCTGCGTTAGGTAAAGTGCTGAAAGACGATGGTCATCTGTTTATGACTTCCGGCATTATGGCATCGCGTGGATATCCTACCTGGGATGTCGGTATTGTGATGGATGAGTTCGCCAAAAAATACCCTGATTATGTCAGTAAATTTCTTAAGGCAGAATGTGCTGGAATTGATTACTGGTTGAACAATCCGGGTAAAACGGCTGAAATTATTGCACAAGAACTTGGACTTAGCCTTGAAGATGCCACGCGCATGATGAAAGGAACAGAAATGATTCCCTGTGACAAGCAGATTACTGCGCAATATCTTGGCGGTACAGGCACCAGCAGTGGATTTGTTGATACGTTGGTTTCCACCGGTGATTTCCTGTATTCGCAGAAGCGCTTACCGATGAAACCTTCGGCCGAGAAATTCAAAAATTTTATCAAACCTGAATATCTGGAATCAATTCTAAAATAGCCGGTAATGTTTTTAACCCTGTATGGCAAGCCTGACGACCAGGCTTGCCACTCTAACCCGAACTACTTTGCGGTATCGTATGAAATTCACCGATAACATTGAAAATATAAGCTTCGACATCGATACCTTGAGTGAGGCTTATTGTCAGAAAAAAATTACCCCTGTTGATGTGATTCATGAAGTCTATCGTCGCATCGCATTAACAGATCAGAAACAGGTATGGACTAATCTGGTGCCAGAGCAGGAAGCCATTACCCTGGCTGAAAAATTAACCGGCATTGATCCGGCATCTCTGCCACTTTACGGCATCCCTTTTTCGGTGAAAGACAACATTCATGTAGCGCAATTACAAACCACTGCGGGATGTCCGGCTTTCTCACATTACCCTGATGAAACAGCGACTGTAGTTACAAAAATGTTACATGCTGGGTCGCTACTCATCGGTAAAAACACCATGGATCAGTTCGCTACCGGACTGGTCGGAATCCGCAGCCCTGAACACCCGGTTAATCCATTTAACGCGGAGTATATACCCGGTGGTTCAAGCTCGGGGTCAGCCGTTGCCGTAGCAACAGGGCTGGTTAGCTTTTCGCTTGGTAGCGATACGGGTGGTTCAGGAAGAATACCTGCTGCATTTAATAATGTGGTCGGGCTGAAACCGACACCGGGTATAATTAGCACCCATGGCATGGTGTATGCTAACCGCTCGTTTGATTGTGTCCCCATATTCGCATTGACCTGTAGTGATGCCAGAAAGATATTCGATCAGGCGGTCGGGGCGGATCCTAAAGATCCCTTTATGCGCATCAATTCAACGCAATGTGAAACAAAAACACTTAGCCAAAAAACAATCAGAGTCGGTATTCCTGCCAAAAGCCAGAGACGGTTTTTTGGTGACACAGTGGCCGAGTCATGTTTTGATAAAGCTGTTGAAAGAATACAAGGTTTGGGCGGACAGGTTGTTGAAATCGATTATTCAATATTTATTGAGGCTGGCAAAAAGCTGTTTGATGGCCCCCTGTTAGCCGAACGGCTGGCATCGTTAGAAGCATTTCTACAAAGTCATGCAAATGACGTCAACAGTGTGGTGAAATCAATTGTCGAAAAGGCAAAGGACTATTCGGCGGTCGACTTATGCAAAGAAACTTACCGTATCGCCGAACTCAAAGTTGCAGCGCAAAAAATCTTTACCGATATCGACGTGATGATGGTGCCCACTGCCGGTACTATTTATAAAATCAGCCAGGTAGAAGCCGATCCGGTTGAATTGAATGTCAATATTGGTTATTACACTTATTACGCCAACATTCTGCAACTGTCAGCCATTGCCGTGCCCGCAGCGATAAGAAGTGACGGTTTGCCGTTTGGCGTATGTTTTGTGGCATCCCCATTGCAGGATGCTTTTCTGGCGGAACTGGGCGTCATGTGGCAAAAATCGACCAACCTGCCACTGGG
>CALCSG010000022.1 GCA_937894085.1 uncultured Gammaproteobacteria bacterium
CAGTTAATAAACTTCGTGATCTCGGCAACTGCTCCTGCGTTGCTCTACCTACCTACATCCGTGTAAGCGTTCGTGTCTTCGTGGTGAATAGTATTATGAATTTTAGTTTTTAAAATGGCTATTGAGACACGATTCATCAGAATTAGCGGGCGCGTTCAGGGTGTCGGTTTCCGGCCATTTATCTATCGGCTTGCATTATCTCATTCATTAACGGGGCAGGTTCAAAATAGTAGCGGAATGGTAGATATTAATGTTCAGGGAACTACGACTGACATTGAAATATTCGAGCAACAGATTATTGCAAAATGCCCTCCGTTAGCCGAGCCCGAAATTAAGCAAAGCAAATCAGTAGAATATAATCACTACACTGATTTTAAAATCATCAGTAGCAGTTCTCAGGGTGAATCAGATATTCATGCACCACCCGATTTTTTTACCTGTGATGACTGTTTACAGGAATTGACTGACCCTGCCGAAAGGCGGTTTAGATACCCATTCATAAATTGCACCCAGTGCGGCCCGCGTTACAGCATTATTAAAGCTCTGCCGTATGACCGGGTGAATACCACGCTGGCAGCTTTTCCCCTGTGTAAATCTTGCGCGGAAGAATACACAAACCCACTCGACAGGCGTTTTCATGCGCAGCCATTAGCCTGTCAGCAATGCGGTCCTGAATTAAATTTTACTGCTGATAATGTGAGTTTAAATGGCAATGAAGAAAGCCTGAAAGCCTGCGTCAAAGTGTTAAAAAAGGGACAGATTGTGGCTATCAAAGGGGTAGGTGGTTATCACCTGATGTGTGATGCCCTGAATGATGATGCAGTATTAACATTGAGGCAGCGTAAATGCAGGCCCGATAAACCACTGGCAGTGATGTTCCCGATGAGTGGCAGGCAGGGTCTGCAATGTTTACTGGATCATGTCACTCCAACACCATACGAAATAAACAAAATCGTCGAACCTATTCGTCCCATCGTGCTGGTTAAAAAGAAAATGGGGTCAGGGTTATCGCCCAATATAGCGCCAGGCTTAAACGAACTGGGTGTGTTTTTACCTTACAGTCCTCTACATCATTTATTATTAAATGAAATGGACCGACCACTGGTAGCGACTTCAGGTAATATTTCGGGTGAGCCGGTTTTAACCGACAATTTTGAAGCCGAAAACAAACTGGGGAAAATAGCGGACGCTTTTTTACATCATAACCGGCCCATCGAAAGACCTGCCGATGATTCAGTGATCAGGGTTATTCAACACAGGGCAAGAACGATAAGAGCGGGGCGAGGAATGGCTCCTGTTGAAATTAATTTAAACGCAAACTTAACTCAGCCCATTATTGCCGTCGGTGGCTTTATGAAAGTCACGGTGGCATTGGCCTGGAAAAATCGTTGTGTTATTTCACCGCACATTAGTGATTTAAGTTCGCTGAGGGGGCAACAGGTTTTTAACCGGGTCATTGAGGATTTACAATTTCTATATGGCATAAAAGCTGAAAAAATAGTGTGTGATGCTCATCCGGGGTATGCAAGTCATCAATGGGCTCAAAGTCAGGCAGAAATGAAAAATCTGGCGGTAGAAACCATTTACCATCATCATGCGCATGCGGGCGTGATTAGCGGTTCATTTCCTGCGTTAAAAAAGTGGCTTTGCTTTTGCTGGGATGGTGTCGGGTTGGGTCAGGATAATACACTATGGGGTGGAGAAGCTTTTATTGGTTCAAGTGCCAACTGGCAACGTGTGGCAAGCTTTAAACCATTCCTGCTGACCGGTGGTGATAAAGCAGGTAGACAGCCCTGGCGCTCAGAGGCCGCGTTACGCTGGGAAAATAATGAAAGCTGGCTTCCGGAAATAAAAAATAGTGAAGTGGCTTTTAAGGCCTGGCAGAAAAAAATAAATTCCCCACAAAGTTCTGCAGTCGGTCGATTATTTGATGCGGCTGCATGTATGGTGCTGGGTATCACGGAAGTCAGTTTTGAAGGGCAGGGGCCGATGCTACTTGAATCCATAGCCGATGACACTGAACAGCAATGGATAGACTTACCCCTGCTTAAAGATGAGCATGGTATATTGCGCTCAGACTGGTCAGAATTACTACCGATGTTATGTGATGATAAATTGAAAAAATCAACAAGAGCCGCACTATTTCATAACAGTTTAGCTCAGGCACTTATTAAACAGGCACTAACTATCCGTGAATTTTACGCGTTTGAGTCAATAGGTTTGAGCGGTGGTGTTTTTCAAAATAAATTGTTAACTGAAAGCATATTTTCCATTGCAGAAACTAAAAATATAAAAGTCTACTTACCTGATAAAGTTCCTGTTAATGATGGCGGATTAAGTTTTGGCCAGGTGATAGAACATTTGTCATCTAAACCCATGAGAGAGAAAAAATGAAACAGCAAAAATACATCACTCTGGCACATGGTAATGGCGGTCGTTTTATGCGATCTTTAATTGAGGATATTTTTGCTCGGCATCTGGCAAACCCCAGGCTTGATGTTCAGACTGATGCGGTGGTGTTGCCTGAAATCCAGGGAGAACTGGTATTTTCGGTTGATGGTTTTACCGTACAGCCTCTTGAATTTCCCGGAGGTAATATCGGTTCACTCGCCGTGCATGGCACGGTGAATGATCTTGCGGTGAGTGGTGCGATACCAAAATATCTCAGTTTAAGCGCCATTATCGAAGAAGGACTGGAGTTTAAAAAACTTGAACTGTATGTGAAAAGTATAGCGGATGCCGCTAAAGAAGCAGGTGTGGAAGTAGTTACCGGTGATACCAAGGTAGTTCCGCGCGGTTTTGGCGGAGGTATTTACTTTATCACTTCCGGGATTGGGGCCAGGAAACCGGATCTCTCGGTCGGCATCAATCGAATTCAGCCTGGAGATAAAATCATTGTAACCGGTTCGGTGGGTGATCATGGTACCTGTGTCATGCTGGCCCGTGAAGAGTTTGGCCTGAAAGGAGATCTACAATCTGATAGTGCCTGTGTTTTGCCATTGACAGAAATAATGAGCCAGTTTTCGGGTTTACACTTCATGAGAGACCCAACTCGCGGTGGGCTGGCGACTGTCGCACATGAAATCATGCGCGCCAGGAACTTGCGCGTTCGCCTGATTGAAGTGCAAATTCCGGTGAAAGACCCTGTGCGTTTCGTTTGTGAAATACTCGGCTATGATCCTTATTACCTGGCATGTGAAGGTCGGGTTGTAGTTTTTGTAGCTGCTGAGGACGCCAGTCGACTTTTGAAAAGTTTGCAGTCACACCCGGCTGGCAAAGATGCTGCAATCATCGGTGAAGTTGAACAGGGTAGTCCGTGCGTCATTTTGCAAACTGAATTAGGCGGAGAACGAGTATTAGAAGAACTGGAAGATGATCCTTTGCCGAGGATTTGTTGAGCTTATCCAGTACTACTCCGCTGAACAAATCCTGATTTCTTTACTGGCTACTAAAACCACCTTGATTCATTCCGAAGATCGCAGCCATAGAATACTATAACAACTCTCTTCGGATTGTATTTAAGCGTTGACAGGTAAATTCCTGCGCTGCCCTGGTGAAAACTCAAAATCTGTAAAATACAAAAATAATTGGCACTTTAGGAAAGCATAATCAGTAAGTTCAAAGCCTGTTAACCACTTTAGACAGGGAAATCAGGTTAATAAAGACAGTGCTTTCCTCAATGCTACCAATGATAACAGGTTTGTTATTTTTTCGGTGTGTACTTGTACTCCTGGCCACCGATCGAGGCTTCGTACATCAGGCCGCCTTTGGCAACGGTAAACACCGCCATTCCCTTGTAGTATTTGCCCACGGTGCTGGCGTCATTTTTACCAGCGCTGGCACCAGCAGAGCTACCAGCTGTCGAAGCACTGGCAGAAGCGCCTGCCGTTATAACCACTGCGTTGGCCTGAGCCCCGAACTCAAAACTTCCGCTAGTGAATTCATCGAAAGCACGCTTGTCTTCAAAAAAAATGATCTGGCTAAAAGCCTGGCCGCCCAGCTGAAAGCCAATTGTTACCTGAGTCATCGTAGTGTCGCCGACATATTCGCCTTGCTCATATACCTTGCCAGAGCCATGTGCTCCACCGATTCCTATTCCACCTTTACCTATCGTTGGAAAGACTGCATAACCATAGCAATGTTCAAAGAAGTCACCACTTTCCCCCGCGCCGGAAAAGGTCTTAATAGTATCTTCATACTTATCTGCCCAGCTGCTGGAAAATGGCAGTGCGAACAGTAACAGAACGAGGCTGACTCTAATCATAATACTCATGTATATATCTCCCTGGAAGGAATAATTGATGTCTATTAACCACTTGCCGGTATGGTCTAATGGATAAGTATTGGGTAGTAGGGTAATGCGAGTACAGCAAGAATAAATACTTTTTTATCAAACGTCACTCTTCCACAAGGGGTATACAATCAATAACCCCGATAACCAGCTTCACCAATACTGGATTTAGTGCTGAACGAACAAAACTGTATGAGCAGGATCTGGCTACTCACCTTTACAATTTGATACTTTTTTCTGCTAGTTGATGTTCATTTTGATATGCCATAGCCAGCACAGTGCAGCAATCAGCCGTGGCTTTCCCTGCTCGAGAGCAATTGAAATGCCACCTGATTACCTCTGAGGTTCAACTATCAATCATTTTGAATAGAAAGAAAAGCTTTACTCTCGCCAGGACGCAAAGAGCGCTAAGAAAGGCTGCTTCAAGTTGATCAAGGCTTACATAGTATGACTGATTTTTCCTTTGCATCCTGCGAGAAACCATTTATTGACAAAGGCTGAGTTTGGGGTAATCAGGTAATGCTATTCACGCTTACTTCAGCAAGTGTTGTTTGTGCTGTTTGGAGGGGTATCCCATAATATTCTTTCAAAAATGCATAATTAACCAGAGTCAATACATTCCTGGTATGTTTAACGAGAATGCGGATTGCTATCTTATTGAGCATATATTATATACAGGGATATAAAGAGGTCTCATGAATATAACTGTTATGCATCAATGGAGCATCTATGTACCCGAAAATTACGGTAATAACACTAGGCGTTGATGACCTTGATAGATCATTACTGTTTTATAGAGATGGCCTGGGTTTTGAAACAGAAGGAATTGTCGGGCAGCAATTTGAGTTTGGTGCAGTTGTTTTTATTCAGCTTCAAGCCGGTTTGCGCCTCGCTCTATGGCCTCGTAAAAGTATTGCTCATGACACAGGCTTAAAACCGTCCTCGCCAGCCCCTACTGAAATGACTATTGGCCATAATGTTTCGACAAAGGCAGAAGTGGATTCAGTAATGGATAATGCATTATCAGCTGGAGCTATAATTGTAAAGCCAGCTCACGATACATTTTGGGGTGGTTATTCTGGCTATTTCCAGGACCCAGATGGTCACGTTTGGGAAATCGTATTTAATCCGCAGTGGGTTTAGTAAATACGTAACAGGCTCGTTATGAATAATTTCACTTCGTCGCGCTGGACGTCGCCGACGCTCCGCGATTTAAGCAGGTGTTATATGGCGCAAAAAGTAGTCGTCTATAGACGTTATTGACTCAAGACAAAAATGGCAGGTTTCAACAACAGCTGTCATTTATATTTTAAGAAACCACACCTTAAAAGAGTGAAAACCTGACTTCTTTCGATTACGAGATGTTTTGTCTAATTTATGATTCTTAATTATCTGCAGACAGTTACTCATCGTGTGTATTAATGGCGTAACGCTTTAGTAAATGCTCAAACTGGTTCCGATCTATATCCTGAGCTCCCATATTGATCAAATGCTCTGTATTCATCTGGCAATCTATTAAGCGGTATAAATTCGAATCAACCAGCGCTTTTAGACAACACTTGGAAGCATTATTGGCGCGGCTGAACATGGATTCCCCGAAAAATACCTGTCCGATGTTGACACCGTATAACCCACCCACCATGACATTATCAGAATCCCAGCATTCGTAGGAGTGTGCATATCCGGCGTTGAATAACCCGGTATAAGCATGAATCATGGCAGGGCTAATCCAGCTGCCGGGCTGACCCTTGCGGGGTTCGCCACAGGCCTGCATGACTTCTATAAATCGCTGGTCGGTGGTGATGTGATAGAAATCTTTACGTAAAAATTTTCGCAGGGAACGATTAATTTTTAAATTTTGCGGAAAGAGTACAGTTCTGGGTGCAGGTGACCACCACAGGATGGGTTCGTTTTCATTAAACCAGGGGAAAATTCCATGGCTGTAAGCTTCGATTAGCCATGCGGTTGTCAACTCCCCGCCAGCGGCTAATAGCCCATTAGGCTCCTGCAGAGCTTGCTGTGTATCTGGAAAGTGGGGTGGTAAATGGGGATCTAACCAGGGAATCATATTAACCTGTTACTCTTGCTAAACAGCCTAAATTTTTCGGTAGGGCGATTTTTGACTTTGTTCCAGGCAAAAATCATTGATGTATGGTTCTTCCTGGGTGAGGTACTGTTTTATCATCTGCTGAAAGTTGTCGTCAGGAAACCAGTGGGCTGAGCAGGTTTTTGTGGGTAGAAAGCCACGGCTTATTTTATGTTCACCCTGCGCACCCGGATCAAAAGTCTGTAAGCCATTTTTTATACAATAGTCGATACCCTGATAATAACAACATTCAAAATGGAGATGATTGTAATATTCGTCACACCCCCACAGGCGACCAAAAAGAGTCGTGTCACTGATAAAAAACAGCGAAGCAGCGATAATTTCTTCATTTTTTATTACTGTAACAACCATCACGCGTTTTTTCAGTTTTTGTCCGATGCTCTGGAAAAAACTCTCAGTCAAGGTCGCAGTTCCATGTTTTCTATGGAAAATACCGGCATATAACTGGTGGACCCGACTCCATTGCGAGGCAGTCAGTTGATCCCCATAAAGTTGTTTAATGGTTAAATTTTCGGCAGAAACAGAAGCCCTTTCTTTTTTTATATTTTTGCGTTTTCTAGAGCTTAAGTAAGAAAGAAAATCATCGAAACTATGATAACCCTGGTTGGTCCAGTGATACTGGCAATCATAACGTAATAAAAGTTGCTCGTTTGCGAGTTCTTTATAAGTGCTTTCTCTTTCAAACAGGCAGTGCCAGCCACTTAATTGATGACTGATACAAAACTGCTGAATGACTTTTATTAGTTGATCAGTCAGGTTTTTTTGCTGTTGCTGGTCGGTTATCTCACGATGTATTAAAAAGCGTGGTCCGGTCGCCGGTGTGTAGGGAATCGCACTCACCAGTTTCGGATAATAATTGCGACCTGATCGCTCATAGGCCTGTGCCCAGGTATGATCAAAAACCAGTTCGCCGTATGAGTTTGTTTTGATATAACAGGCTATTGCAGCGACAATCTCATTATTTTCATGTATGAGGAAATAAACCGGTTGCCAGCCAAATTCGATTAAGCAGTGATTGAGCTCCAGTGCGAGCAAAAATTCATGGCGGGTAAAGGGGTAATCAGCCTCACCGAGTTGATTCCATGCGGATTCATCGATATCGGTGAGGCTTTGTTTTAACTCTATTGCTAATGCCACAGCGGATTATTTTGCAGCAAGTTCCTTGGCATCCAGGTATCTTTCGGCATCCAGCGCTGCCATACAACCCGTTCCGGCAGAAGTAATCGCCTGGCGATAAATGTGATCGCTCACATCACCTGCAGCAAATACGCCTTCGACACTGGTAGCAGTCGCATCACCTTTGGTTCCACTTTTAACCTGAATGTAACCATTTTCCATTTCCAGCTGGCCTTCGAAGATCCCGGTGTTCGGTTTATGTCCGATGGCGATGAATATACCGGTTAAATCCAGATCTTTGGTTGAGCCATCAACAGTGCTTTTAATGCGCAATCCGGTTACACCGGTTTCATCACCCAACACTTCATCAAAATTATTATTCCATTCGATAGTGACATTGCCATTTTCGGCTTTATCAAAAAGCTGGGTTTGCAGAATTTTTTCGCTGCGCAGGCTGTCACGACGATGAACAAGGGTAACATGGCTGGCAATATTCGACAGGTATAGCGCTTCTTCAACAGCGGTATTACCACCACCGATAACGGCCACTTTTTGCCCGCGGTAGAAAAAACCATCACAGGTAGCACAGGCCGAAACACCCTTGCCCTTGAATTTTTCTTCACTGGGTTCCCCCAGGTACATAGCACTGGCACCGGTCGCAATAATTAACGCATCACAAGTGTATTCAGCCTGATCGCCAACCAGACGTTTAGGTGTTTCATTCAGGTAAGTGGTATGGATATGGTCAAAAATGGTTTCTGTATCAAATCTTTTTGCATGTTTTTCCATACGTTCCATCAGATCAGGACCGGTCAACCCCTCAACATCACCTGGCCAGTTATCGACTTCGGTGGTGGTCATCAACTGTCCGCCCGACTCCATGCCGGTTATTAAAACCGGGTTAAGATTTGCACGAGCAGCATAAACTGCGGCTGCATATCCGGCTGGTCCAGAGCCTAGAATGAGGCATTTAGCGTGTTTGGTTTCTGACATAATGACTTCCTGATAAAGTGAAATTAAAAGTGCTTAAAATTTAGCGTGATAGTTTACATTAAACTGATTTGCAAAATAGGGTGAAATTTACAGGGGCAATAGTGTTTTGTTGTTAAATGCTTAAGCCGTATATCCTTCAGAATGGCACAGATTTCATTTTATCATTGTAACTTCAGGTAATTTCCTGCTTTGGTAATATGCACAATTATTCCTCTCAGCCTGAAAATTCCTTGTGAAAACAGGTAATCAGTACCATCCTGTCACAAATATGGACAAACTATGAAATTGCAAGGTTTCGTTTTAAGTCGGTTACTGTAAAATGTCCACCTTTCTCAGATCAATAGATAACTCTTCAGTAAAGGCTCACCTTGGCACAGGCAAAAGTAAAACCTCAAATCCCGAATAAAGTCGACGGCTCTATACTGACCAGTCGGTTAGAACGGCGCTTGCGTGAAACGGGCATGTTGATTTCGTTTGCACTGGCTTTTTATATGCTGGTTGCTTTAGTGAGTTATGACTCTGCAGACGCCGCATGGTCACATAGCGGATTGAATAAACATGCTTCTAACTTTGGTGGACCGGCAGGTGCCTGGTTATCAGATTTGATGCTATACCTGTTTGGTTACATGGCGTTTTTACTACCCGTAATGCTTATTTACAACGGTGTGATCCTGGTTCGAACAAAATTAAAAACCACAGAAGACCGTTACCAGATGCTGGCCGTTCGCTGGAGTGGTTTTGCCTTAACATTAATTTCAGGTTGTGCCATTTCCAGTTTACATTTTGCACTGGGAGAAGCTGTTATGCCTATGAATGCAGGTGGTATTCTGGGGCAGGTGACCGGTTTAAACTTCTCTCACAGTATGGGTTTTCTGGGCGTCACGGTATTGCATCTGGCGTTGTTTTTATCCGGATTGACTCTGTTTACCGGAATTTCATGGCTGGCTGTTATTGATTATACGGGCAAGGTCACGTTATGGCTTATTGATAAGTCGATTGATCGATATTACCTGCTAAAAGACAAAAGAGCTGGCAGTATCTTACGCCAGGAGCGGCAGCAGGTTTTCAGTCAACAGATAGTTAAGCAGGAAAAACGCAAGCCGGTACGAATTGAACCGGTGGTTAAACAGCTTGAACAGTCTGATCGGGCTTTCAAGGAACAGCAAATCCCACTTTTTAAACAAAATGGTGAGCCAGGTTTGATGCCGTCATTATCATTACTGGATTCACCACCAGTAAAAACCAAAGGTTATTCTGCAGAAGCTTTACAGGCGATGTCTCAGCAACTGGAAGTTAAATTGCAGGATTTTGGTATAGAGATTCAGGTAGAATCAGTACACCCCGGCCCCATCATTACCCGTTTTGAAATTTTGCCTGCTGCCGGTGTCAAGGTGAGTCAAATTTCTAATCTATCTAAAGATCTGGCGCGCTCGCTGTCGGTGCTGGCAGTACGCGTGGTAGAAGTTATTCCCGGTAAACCTTACATGGGAATCGAAATTCCCAATGAACAACGTGAAATGGTTGTACTCAGTGAAATATTGAAATCACGTGCGTATGATCAGTCACATTCTCCATTAACGCTTGCTCTGGGGAAGGACATCAGTGGTGATGCAGTAGTGGCTGATCTGGCTAAAATGCCGCATTTACTGGTGGCGGGCACAACCGGTTCGGGTAAGTCAGTTGCGGTTAATGCAATGTTGTTAAGCTTGTTATTTAAAGCAACCCCGGAGCAGGTGAGAATGATTTTGATCGATCCCAAGATGCTGGAATTGAGTGTCTATGACGGTATACCTCATTTACTGGCGCCGGTAGTCACCGATATGAAAGATGCAGCCAATGGGTTGCGCTGGTGTGTAGCAGAAATGGAGCGCCGTTATAAATTAATGGCGGCCTTAGGTGTGAGAAATTTGTCAGGTTGTAATAAAAAAATTAATGAAGCTCGCGCTGCTGGTGAACCAATTAAAGACCCTTTGTTTAATCGGGAGCAGGCTATTTTGATGGATCCGGATGCACAACCGGAAAATCTGGAAACATTACCTTTTATTGTGGTCGTGGTCGATGAATTTGCTGACATGATGATGGTAGTCGGCAAAAAGGTTGAAGAGTTAATTGCCCGTCTTGCACAGAAAGCCCGTGCTTCGGGTATTCATTTAATTCTGGCTACCCAACGACCTTCAGTAGATGTAATTACCGGATTAATAAAGGCCAATATCCCAACCCGTATTGCGTTTCAGGTTTCTTCTAAAATAGATTCGCGAACCATACTCGATCAAATGGGCGCGGAAAACCTGCTTGGGCATGGAGATATGCTGTATCTTCCACCAGGAACGAGTTTGCCGGAACGCATACACGGTGCATTTGTCGATGATCACGAAGTGCATGCTGTGGTAGCTGAAATTAAAAGACAGGGGAAACCAAATTATGAAGAAGGTGTCTTACAGGAGCAGACAGGCACCATGTTACCTGGTGAATTACCCAAAGGTTCTACCGGTGCCGATCAGGATGCGCTGTACGACGAGGCAGTGGCAATAGTCACTGAAACCCGAAAAGCATCAATTTCTTATGTACAAAGACGACTGAAAATCGGTTATAACCGGGCTGCCCGTATGATTGAAGAGATGGAAAATTCGGGTGTAGTGTCTCAGGTGCAATCTAATGGTAGTCGTGAAGTACTGGCACCGCCGCCGGTAAACGTGGATTAAATGGTATTATGAAAAAAAGTATTTTAATAATGAGTCTGGTCTTGGCTCAGGCCCTGTTTCCAGTATGGGCAACTGATATTGAAGATCGGCTGAACAGAGCCATGACTTCGCTGGATAATTTGCAGGCTGATTTTAAGCAGACGTTGATTGATGACAATAAGAAAATTGTTCAGCAGTCGATGGGTAAAGTATCCATTCAACGCCCCGGAAAGTTTCTGTGGGTGTATGAAAAGCCCTATCAACAACAAATTATCGCTGATGGTAAAGAGCTATGGGTGTATGACGTAGACCTGGATCAGGCAACGGTAAAACCGATGGAATCCGGACTGGCTTCGGCACCGATAATGGTGTTAATGAAACAACAACGCGTTGAAACTGAATTTGAGATTAATGAAGTAGGGCAGCATAAAGTATTATACTGGCTTGAACTTATTCCGAAAAATTCTGATATGGAATACAGCAAGATCTATATTGGTTTGCAGGATGATGTGATTAAGGCGATGGAGTTGCGCGACAGTTTTGGTCAGGCGACCCAGATTACTTTCGAAAATCAGCGCAATAACGTGGTTTTTAAACCTGATTTTTTTAAATTTAATCCGCCCCCCGGTGTCGATGTATTTGGTGTCGGTGGCTAACATCAGTGTAGTGCCCTTTATATGTGATCAGTTCAGGACATTACACAGCTATGTCTGATCTTTTTGCAGAGGTCAATGCCTATCAGCCGCTGGCCGATAGAATGCGCCCCCAGACCCTGCAGCAAATGGTCGGGCAGTCTCATTTACTGTCAGCAGGAAAACCTTTAAGACAGGCGATAGAAGCAGGAAAATTACACTCTATGTTGTTCTGGGGGCCACCCGGAACCGGTAAAACTACACTTGCCAGACTAATAGCCAAATACAGCGATGCCTTATTTCTATCGCTTTCTGCCGTTTTATCGGGCGTGAAGGATATTCGTTCAGCGGTAGAACAGGCAAAACAGTTCAGCGGTATCACCGTTTTATTTGTCGATGAGGTGCACCGTTTTAATAAGGCTCAACAGGATGCTTTTTTACCTCATATTGAAGATGGCACGATTGTGTTTGTCGGGGCAACTACTGAAAACCCTTCTTTTGAACTCAATAACGCCCTGTTATCCAGGACCAGAACCTATCTTTTAAAATCTTTCACTGAGGATGAACTTGCTATATTGGTGAAAATGGCATTAGAAGATGAACAGCGTGGTTTAGGTCGTCAGAAGTTAAAACTGGAAAAGGATGCTTTAAGTCTGTTGGTGAAAGCGGCTGATGGTGATGCGCGACGGGTTTTAACTTTCCTTGAAATACTGGCTGATCTTGAAATTGACGGATTAATCAGTTTGCAACAGGTGACTGAAGTCGTCAGTCAGGGGCACCGCCGCTTTGATAATAAAGGTGATATCTTTTATGAACAGATTTCAGCGCTACATAAGTCGGTACGTGGTAGCGATCCTGATGCTGCTTTGTACTGGTTATGCCGTATGCTGGATGGAGGTTGTGATCCGGTTTACATAGCTCGACGGGTTGTGCGTATGGCATCTGAAGATATAGGAAATGCCGATCCGCGCGGCCTGGAAATCAGTTTAAATGCGTGGATGACCTACGAACGACTGGGCAGTCCGGAAGGAGATCTGGCTATTGCACATGCTGTTATTTACCTGGCATGTGCGGCGAAAAGCAATGCTGTATATAGCGCATTTAATCAGGCAATGAGTGATGCCAGAGAAACCGGTAGCATGGAAGTGCCTGACCATCTACGCAATGCTCCTACGAGCTTCATGAAAGACCTGGGTTTTGGTAAAGATTATCGCTATGCGCATAATGAAAACGACGGTTTTGCAGCGGGTGAAAAATATTTCCCCGACGACATGTCAGTGAACCGATACTACCAGCCGGTAAATAGAGGGCTGGAAACAAAAATAGCTGAAAAGCTTAATTTCTTAAGAAGCTTAAATGATAAAAGCGATTAGCCATAGAACACACTAAATACACGGAAAGTATTGTGCAGGCAATGATGTGAACTCAAGTGAAGAAGAATAAAACTGATAAAAAGTGAGTAATAGATGAAAATTAATTCCGGGTTTTCCGTGTGCTCACTGGTTAACCAAAAAAGAAAATGTTAAATAAACCCTACTCAGAATCCTGTGATCAAAATCGTGAGCCTATCGGTCAGGTGCTAGAACAGTTTGTAGCAGGACGAAAGTCAGTGCTGGAAATAGGTAGTGGCACCGGGCAGCATGCCGTGTATTTCGCTAATAAGTTTCCTTTTCTGGTATGGCAGACCAGTGACCTGGTGGTAAATCATCCTGCTATTCAGGCATGGATAGATGACAGTCATCTGGATAATGTTTTAGCCCCAATTGAACTCGATTCGACTGATAAATGGCCTGTTCGACAGTATGATATTCTATATTCTGCCAACACGGTGCATATAATGTCGTCACATGCAGCGGAAAAGCTTTTAACGAATATTCCGGGCTGTATGCATGAAAATTCAGTATTTTTATTATACGGACCTTTTAATTACCAGGGGAAATATACGTCAAACAGTAATGCTCGTTTCGACAGCTGGCTAAAGCAGCGAGATTCAGATAGTGGTATTAAAAATTTTGAATGGTTAAAAGACATCGGTCAGCATTCTGGACTAAAATGCCTGCATGATTTCGAGATGCCTGCAAATAACAGGCTTCTGGCATGGCAAAAAATTAATGACTAACTTAAATCACTGATATTTTGAAACTTAATCTTGCTGAGAAAGACTAAAAAAAGACCAATCATAGATCAAATATTGAATAGAATTATTAACTTGAGAAAATTTATGAAAAAAACTACATATTATATTGCCGCCGGTTTATTAACTTTCATGTCGGTTTCTTACGCTGCTGAAAGTGCGCAGAAAACAGATGTGACGGAATTACTTAAATCTCGCCTGGGTGGCAGTGTTGAAGTCTCCGAACCAATGGATACGCCGGTAGAGGGCGTTTACCAGACACAGTTTGGTTCTAAAATAGCTTACCTGTCAGGAGACGGCCGCTATATTATTATCGGCGATATGATTGACTTGCAAACACAGGAGAATCTGACCGAATTATCCCGTCGTACAGTTTCAAAAGCTGTACTTGATAAGGTTGCCATAAACAACCTGGCTGTTTTCCCATCTTCTACCGGTGAAACTAATGCGGTATTGAATGTATTTACCGATACATCCTGCCCTTATTGTAAAAAGCTGCATGAAGAAGTTCCTGATCTGCAAAAGGCCGGTATCGAAGTGCGTTATTTTCCATTTCCTCGAGGTGGTGCCAGAGGCCCTGGTTATCAGGTTCTAAAACAGGTGTGGTGTGGTAAAGATAAGGCACAAACTATGGATATAGCAAAAGAAGTTCAATCAGGGGATCTGCCATCTGCCGATTGTGAGCAGGCAAAATTCGTTGATGTAGGTTATAACATTGGGAATGAACTTGGAGTAACAGGTACTCCGGCTCTATTCACTGCTGACGGTCAGAAAATCGATGGATATGTGCCTTCTGCAAAATTGATACCTATGTTGATTAACTAGTTATTCCAGGTTTTAAAAACTAGCCCCTGTTTGACGGAAGTTGATCAGGGGCTTTTTTTGTTCCACGTTCATGCCTTTCAGTTAAGCTTGGCGACATTCTCTGTTGGCTGCTCTTTTTTGGATGCAATGTAACTTCATTTTTGAGATATACAACAGTTGAAATAATTAATACTGATAATTATGAAATTCAGGACTTTATTTAAATAAAAACCCTATAAACCTGGTTTATATTTTAGTTACAAAATATATCGGCAAAAGCTTGTAAGCTTATTTAGATAAAATGTTGCGGCGCTGGGAATTTACTCGCAAAATTACAACAGGTTATTATGAATAGGGTGCGAACTGGTGACGAAAGAATCCATTCAGAAAGAAAGTTCCAGTGAGAAGAGTAAAGAAACTCAACAGGAGCGGCTTGATTTAGAAGATGATCCCTGCCCAGCGGATGAAACAGGCGGTCCAGGCGGGCTCGAACCCACTCGATATGGTGACTGGGAACGAAAAGGTCGCTGCATTGATTTCTAACCTGAACGGATCAAATATTTTACGGTTTTTTCAAGGTAAGAATATCTCTGGCCAATAAAGATAGATGAGACAGTGGAACGATAGTCGCTCAAACACTGAAATACCATCTTGTTGACGAGTTCTTTTTTAATTCTGCGGTTCTGATGCCGCGAAATGCTTAGCAGGTAAATAATGGCTAATAACAATCGACCAACTTCTCCACATTTGCAGATCTATCGATTGCCATTGACGGCGATAATGTCAATTTCCCATCGTATTACAGGTGTGTTGCTAAGCGCCGGTTTGATCACCACTGTACTGTTTATAAGCGCTCTTGCAGGTGGTCAGTCAAGTTGGGAAACAGCGCATAACATTCTAGCCAGCGGTTTCGGACAGTTGGTGTTATTTGGCTTTAGCCTTATTCTAAATTATCACCTTTGTTATGGTATACGGCATTTGTTCTGGGATATCGGCTATGGCATTGACCTTGAAGCAGCCAGTCTTGGCAATAAGTTGGTGCTTCTTGTTTCAGTAATTATGACCCTGTTGGTTTGGTTACTGGCATTGGCTACTTAGGAGTATTGTTATGAGTTTGAGTCTGCGAACCCCACTGTCGAAGGTCAAAGGCCTCGGCGCCGCGAAAGAAGGTGTCAGTCACTGGTGGAACCAGCGTTTGACATCCATTGCACTAATTCCTTTGGCACTCTGGTTCAGTTTTTCCATTGCCCTGATCGCAGTGGCTGACTACGCCACGGTCATTTCATGGATTGCTTCGCCTTTTACCACGTCCCTGATGATTCTCTCTATCTGCATTGGTTTTTATCACGGATATCTTGGATTGCAGGTCATTATTGAAGATTACATTTCGCATGAGCCCCTGAAGATAACCATGTTGATTGGCATCGGCTTGCTGGCCATATTGTTTGCCACGTTAGGCGTGGTTTCTCTATTAAAAATATCCTTCGGAGCCTGATTTATGTCTTCAGCTTATAAACTCATTGATCATGCCTATGATGTAGTGGTCGTTGGCGCCGGTGGTGCCGGATTACGTGCCACATTCGGGATGGCTGGAAAAGGCCTGTCCACTGCCTGTATCAGCAAGGTTTTTCCCACCCGTAGTCACACAGTAGCAGCTCAGGGTGGAATGAGTGCTTCATTGGGTAATATGGGTGAGGATAACTGGCGTTGGCATATGTACGATACAGTCAAAGGTTCTGACTGGTTGGGTGATCAGGACGCCATTGAATATATGTGTCGTGAGGCCGTGCCCGCGGTCATCGAACTTGAACATTATGGTGTACCGTTTTCCCGTACCGATGAAGGCAAGATATATCAACGACCATTTGGAGGCATGAGTACCAACTATGGTGAAGGTGTTGCACAACGTACTTGTGCAGCGGCCGACCGAACAGGGCATGCAATCCTTCACACGCTGTACCAGCAATCGCTAAAACACAAAGCCGAGTTTTTTATCGAATATTTCGCCACTGACCTGATCATGGATGTTGGTGTTTGCCGCGGCGTGTTGGCCTGGGATTTAGCGACCGGTGAACTGCACCGGTTTCGTGCCAAAAAGGTTGTTTTGGCAACAGGTGGTTATGGTCGAGCCTATTATTCTGCCACCTCGGCCCATACCTGTACAGGTGACGGTAATGCCATGGTTACTCGTGCTGGCCTGCCTTTACAGGATATGGAATTTGTCCAGTTTCACCCTACCGGTATTTACGGTTCCGGCTGTCTGATCACTGAGGGTGTGCGAGGTGAAGGTGGTTTCCTGACCAACTCTAATGGTGAACGATTTATGGAACGTTATGCACCCAATGCCAAAGATCTGGCATCTCGCGATGTTGTAAGCCGTGCCATGACGGTTGAGATTAACGAAGGTCGTGGAGTGGGTTCTGACGGTGATCATATCAATCTGCATCTGGAGCATCTCGGACCTGAAATCATTAATGAGCGCTTACCGGGCATAGCCGAAAGTGCGAAAATATTTGCTGGCGTTGATGTGACTGAAGAACCGATTCCTGTGCTACCTACAGTTCACTACAACATGGGCGGCATACCGACTAACTACCATGGTGAAGTTGTCACACTCAAAAACGGAAACCCTGATACTGTGGTACCCGGCCTGATGGCAATAGGTGAGGCCGCATGTGTATCAGTCCATGGTGCCAATCGCCTGGGATCAAACTCATTGTTGGATATCGTGGTATTTGGTCGCGCTGCTGCTCTACGTTGTGCAGAAGTCATTGATAAGGATGAAAAGCACAAGCCTTTGAATGATTCTCATGTAGAACCCTTACTAGACCGTTTTGACCGCATTCGCCATGCCAATGGCAGCATCAGTACTGCTGAATTGAGGCTCAAGATGCAAAAAACCATGCAATCCCATGCGGCTGTATTCAGAACCGGTGAGACCTTGCAATCTGGTGTAGAAAAGATGGATGCGATCTATGCGGAGTTTGATGATATCAAGACCACAGACCGTACCATGCAGTGGAATACCGACCTGGTGGAAACCCTGGAGCTGGATAATCTACGGGATTGTGCTCTGGCAACCATGCACGGGGCTAATAACCGTGAAGAAAGTCGAGGCGGTCATGCTCGTGAAGATTTTTCAGAGCGTGATGATGTTAACTGGATGAAGCACACCTTGGCCTGGATAGATGACAAGGGAAAGGTCAGCATCGATTATCGCCCGGTGCACATGAATACATTGACTGATGAAGTTGAACCTTTTCCACCTAAAGCCCGTGTTTACTGATAACTTTAATTTGTCGGATAGATTCGGCAATACCGAGAGGAAAAATTAGCGATGGCTGAGTTTATTTTACCTGCCAATTCCGTCGTAAAAGATGGCAAAATTTGGCCGGCACCGGAAGGTGCCAAACGGCCCAAAAAATTTATCATCTACCGTTACGACCCTGAATCGGGTGAAAATCCTCGAATCGATACTTTTACCCTGGACCTGGATGACTGCGGTCCGATGCTGCTGGATGCGATTATAAAAATCAAAAATGAAATCGATCCTTCACTCACTTTTCGTCGCTCCTGCCGTGAAGGTATCTGTGGTTCCTGCTCCATGAATATTGATGGTCTCAATACTCTGGCCTGTACCAAACCGATAGATGAAATTGATGGCGATGTACGTGTTTATCCATTACCTCATATGGAAGTTATAAAAGATCTTGTGCCTGATTTGACCAATTTTTACGCCCAGCATGCATCCGTTGAGCCCTGGTTGAAAAATGACACACCCATGCCGCCAGATCGAGAGCAACTGCAATCCAAAGAAGATCGTGCGCAGCTTGATGGGTTGTACGAGTGTATTCTGTGTGCGTGTTGCTCGACAAGTTGCCCCAGTTACTGGTGGAATTCAGACCGTTACCTTGGGCCTGCAGCACTTCTTAATGCCCATCGCTGGATACTGGACAGCCGAGATGATGCTACCGGTGAACGTCTGGACGCCCTTGAGGACCCTTTCAAACTCTATCGTTGTCATACCATCATGAATTGCACGGATGTCTGCCCCAAAAGCCTGAATCCTGCTAAGGCGATTGGTGAAATTAAGCAATTGATTGCCAAACGTCGTGGTTAGGGACGCAATACTATGAGTGAACTGTCCCGGCTTCGCTGGCTATGTCGACGGGGCATGAAAGAACTGGACCTGCTGCTAGAGGGATACATTGAGCACAGTTATCTGAATGCTACTGAAGCAGACCAGCAAGCTTTTAAATCAATTTTACAATTGCCTGATCCGGAGCTTAACGACCTGATTCTCGGGAGAACAGAAAGCAGTGATAAGGATATTGGCCGGGTCATAGAAATTCTACGCGACTCTCTTTCTGTATAACCACGATTTTTTTAAAGAAACTGGTCACAACACAGAGAGTTCCTATACTCGATTATTTCGAAGACTTTTTCACCACGAAGCACACGGAGAGCACGAAGGTAAAACATTGTATGGTAATAATGCTTTCAATATAATTATGATAATTAATTTATCCGACTACCTTTAATTCGCTTGCCGTTCTTCGTGAGCTTCGTGGTGAATATGTTTTGTTTTTTTGATTACGCTGAATAGTTACAGAAACTGATTATTTTTCAGGTGCTGCAACAACAAACTTTGAGTTCACGTTGTAACGAGATCCATCCTTTGCTTCGAGGATAATTTCCCAGAGTTCTTCACCTGCGATTGAAGTTCTCTCGTGACCCAGCAGTTCTCTTTCATCATCTACCTGTAGTCCCCATATCTTCACCTGTCGAACGCCTAACACAGGGATATGCTGATCATTGAACTGTTGCTTAAATTCTGGTGACAAATCGTTAACATCCGCCCAGACTACAAGCCCACGCTGGTTGATAGCATCTATCTCTTCAGGAAGATTTTGAATTTGATTGGTAACATTTTTCATCGTGTTCCACCTCTCAGGATTATGTTGAGCGAATCAGCTACGGATATGAAATCCGTACAACTTTCATTGCCCGGTTATCGTTAGATCAAGCCATAAGTTATCGCTACTGGAACTGACTTACAAGTCTAATCCAATAGGAATTTATGCCTTGTTGATGTATTGCTATCCAGAACCTGGCTTTTTACAGGTACAATACAGGCATGACTGAAGAACAGCAAAATGAAAAAAATTCGGCCTGGAATCCCGGTATCGAAACTGAAATACCAGCAGCTTATCGTGAGTTGGAGACGGTATATGATACTACCAATGTTTCTACTACACTTGATGACATCCAGCAACTGGTTGCTGAAACCGGTCTCAGCGCCCTGGAATTGATCAGCTTCCGCCCGAGGCGACTTGTTTTGCACGAACTGATTGTGCGAATCACTGCCGATATCGTGGTACAGGAAGGTAAAGCCGAGGAAGATCTTGGCATAAATTTTCGAGCCATCGCTAATCAAATTTTCAACCGATACCTTATTCCTCAACTGGAGATGATTGAGCAAAACTACGATTTAATTTGCTCACAAATCGAAAACATAACAGTGAGCGAGATTGATTCCGTGATCGAACGGCTGAAACCCGTCAAGGCACCTCCGCCGACATGGTGGCAGCGATTGACCGGAAGCAAGCCTAAATCACCTGTGCCGCTGAAATCCCGTCAAGAACGGGAATTTGAGTTAATCAATGAATATAAAGAGCGTGGGCTTTCAGCAGAAGACGAATATGAAGCTGCTGTCTTTCGTAGTCTTCACAGGGTGCTCGGATTGATAGCCACTAAGCGCGGTTTTATCGGTAATGATCCGCAGTACCTGTCCAACATTTGTATTTTACATGCCAGTAATTACCTGAGTAGTCAGCTTATCGGCCGTCAGGTCGGAGAACTGGTCAGCATTGCAGTCGAGAATGAAGGTTATTCTTTGATCCCTGATGCTGATAGCCCGGTGCTGTTCAGTCTGAAAGGTGCATCGGCCTCAGGCAAGAGCTGGTTGAGGCCTATGTTGCGTTCAAAGTTGGCCAAACTGGGCATTGAGAACCATGGTTATTGCACGATTAGCCCGGACATCTGGAGGAAGCTTCTTTTAGACTATGATTCTCTGGGCGAAAGTTTTAAATATGCGGGGCGTTTTACCAGCCACGAAGTCAGCGTGATTGATTCCAGGTTAGATCGTTATATACGCGACAAGGCTGAAAAATCCCACTCGATACCTCACATGGTTGTTGATCGTTTCCGTTTCGACAGTTTCGCCAGCGAAAAGATTGCCCGCGTACTGCACAACACTTATGTGCGTTATATCGATACCATGTACATGTACTTTATTATCACGCCACCAGAGGCAACAGTTGAGCGGGGATGGAAACGTGGTCTCGAACGCGGGCGCTACAAGGCGGTTGAGGATTATCTCGGTCACTGTATTGAAGCCTATGAGGGTATACCGAAAGTACTCTTCAAATGGCTGGCAAACGATAAACCACGATACTCTTTCAAATTTTATGATAACAGTGTGCCAAAAGGCACTTTCCCAAAATTGATTGCGCGTGGCACTCAGGGCTGGATGCAAGTTTTCGAACCGGCCCGTTTTATAGATATAGAAAGGTTCAAGCGTATTAATATACAGGCGACATCGCCAGAACAGGTTTTTGCGGAGAACGTAGATTTTACAATTGAAAATAATCTGGGCTTTCTCAATCAATGTATTAAGCGTATCGAGAAGATTGAATTTATTGATGCAGATAGTGAGCGCCCTTACCTGAATATTGATTCGGGTAAATTTAAAGTCACAGATAAAAATTTGTTCAGGAGCAGGCTAGAAGATGAAACCTTATACGAGATAATCAATGAGCTAGCCCCTGATCTCTTGTACCCTTAAACCGTATTTCTTACAGGAGGGCAAGATGGCGGTTCTCAGCTCCTGCCTTGACCGCATTCATGCATCCCTGCACATCATCGCGCAGGGCTTTGGATTTACAGGAATTTGCTCCTGCAATACCTGAATATACGCCACCCATGGCGAAAACAGCAGACTTTCTGAATGAGTGGAATAACAGTGTGTATTGCCGAGTTCAGAAAATTTTCTGTAGATTCAAAGAACAAGCGAGGGATTGTCATTCCTGTGAGAAATGCGGGTTAAAGTCGTGAATATCGACAGGATTTCTCTACCACAAAATGCCATGGCCTGTTAACACTAAATGAATATTCGCGTTGCCGCCCCAAAAAGTGCCAGGCAAGACACGAAGAGAGTAGTTTGTTCAACACGCCCATGTGATTCACCCCTTCAGGACTATTGAGCTAAAATGCTCCGGGGATTTTAGTGGTTATTCCAAATGAACGAGGAGTAATATCGCCGGGCTCTTTTTAGGGCAGAATCCATAGGGACGTGATCATTTTTCCATAGGAAAGTGTTATATTTAACTCATGTACAGAGAGTACTCCATGCTCAATACGCCTTGCCCTACAGAAAATGATCAAGGTCGCGAATTTTAAATGAGTGTTAAAAGGCCCTGGGAAAAGCATATCAATGACATCGCCGACAAAATCCGCCAGTGTGCGGCTTTATAACATCCGCTATTCAAGAATAATATTAAAGCTTGAAATTTCTTTAATTCTGATCACTTTTGTAAGTCTGGTTTTTCTTCGAGAAGAGCTATGGCTATTTCCCTGTCTAATTCTTAATACGCTTTTAACCTTTATTTTTTTATCTTCGTTTTCCATCATCACACAATTTCCAAAACGCCTTGTTTTTGAATTCAGAACGGCTCCTGATCGTTTGATCTGGTATGATTCTACGGGAGAGTCGAGTTTTCTGTTACAGGATGTGAAAGTTCGAATGACACGTTGGTTTGTCATGCTCAAACTGGTCAATTCTGCAAAGCAGTGGAATGGGGTATTACTTCAGGATAGCTTTGTTGATATGAGTCACTATACTAGTTTCAGAAGACAATTATTATTGAAAAAAAGAGAAGATATGCATGTTAGCTGATATTGAATCAGTCAGTACCGGGCAAATAATCAAACCCAGATCTTTTTCAGGGCTGATGGATTTATATGAACATAATTATTTAAGGCTGAAGAAAATAGCACCTGATCTTGCTATCGCCGATGAAATGATTTCTATTTCTCCGGGGCATCTGGATCTTTACCTGTCAGTAACTGAACGCTGTAAATACACCACCATGTTGAGATTAACTTATCAATTCCGTCAGAATGATAAAACCGTTTATCAACCGGATATGCATTTAAGGATTTATCATGATGCGCGCATAGCCGAAGTGCAGGATAGATTAGATAGAAAACATCACCGGATATATAGCGGAAAAAATTTACAGCAAAAATGGAAATTGAATCGTTTTCTGTATAAATGGCTGGGATATTGTATTCATCAGGGGCATTATTTTCATCCTGTTTCTAACGTAAAACAGCTTAAGTCTTTATGATGTTGTTTCGAGATAAATATTGTAAAGCATTGTAAAATAAGGAATTAATATTCTAATCAATAATTTCATTACAAATATATCTTGACGCATACCATGGCATCAGATAAATTCCTGACTAAATTAGTCGGGAATTATTGAGGTGCGTATGAAATTATCTACAAAAGGTCGTTATGCTGTAACAGCAATGATGGACATTGCACTGCACGAAAAGGTCGGTCCAGTCACCCTGGCTGATATCTCACAGTGTCAGGGTATTTCTCTATCTTACCTCGAACAGCTTTTTTCCAAGCTGCGCAATAATGGACTGGTCAAAGGTGTACGTGGACCCGGTGGTGGATATAGACTGGCAAAACCCGCCAATGATATTTCTGTGGCTGACATCATCGACTCGGTTGATGAAAAGCTTGATTTAACCAAATGTGGTGGCAAAGGTAATTGTAATCACGGTGCTAAGTGTTTAACTCACCAGTTATGGTTTGATTTAACCTGTGATTTACATCGATTTTTAAGTGGCATAAAACTTGATCAATATGTAAATCGTCCCCAGATTAGTGAATTAGTAAAAAAACAGGATGTGCAATACGGTCGGTTTCTTAACCGTCGAACAGCAGCCTAGTAATTTTAGTTTTTATGAAGAGTAATATTAATGAGTAAAGTAAAAGTTCCTATTTATCTTGATTACAGTGCCACAACACCAATTGATGAACGTGTAGCTGCAAAAATGGCTGAATATCTCACCATTGAAGGCCAGTTTGGTAATCCTGCATCTCGCAGTCATGAGTTTGGCTGGAAGGCAGAAGAAGCGGTTGATATAGCACGCAAACAGGTTGCAGACCTGGTTAATGCTGATCCACGAGAAATCATCTGGACCAGTGGCGCAACAGAATCAAATAATCTGGCAATTAAAGGTGCGGCTCATTTTTACAAGAAAAAGGGCATGCATATCATTACCGTTAAAACTGAACATAAAGCGGTACTTGATACTACCCGTCAACTGGAACGTGAAGGCTTTGAAGTTACTTATCTAGAGCCAGAAAATAACGGTTTACTGGATCTTGAAAAACTGAAAGCTGCCATTCGTGATGATACAATTCTGGTTTCAGTGATGCTGGTTAATAATGAAATAGGTGTTATTCAGGATGTTGCAGCTATAGGTGAAATATGTCGTCCAAAAGGCATCATATTTCATGTTGATGCAGCGCAGGCTCCAGGCAAGGTTAATATTGATCTGGCGGAACTTAAAGTCGATTTAATGTCATTTTCCGGTCATAAAGTATACGGTCCCAAAGGCATAGGTGCACTTTACGTGCAACGTAAACCACGTATTCGTCTGGAAGCTCAAATGCACGGTGGCGGCCACGAAAGGGGACTGCGTTCGGGAACATTGGCAACACATCAAATTGTCGGTATGGGAGAAGCTTTCCGTATTGCTAAAGACGAGATGGCAACTGAAAATGAGCGTATCCGCATGTTACGCGATCGTCTGTATAAAGGACTGAACGATATGGAAGAGGTTTACCTGAATGGTGACCTGGAACATCGCATCGCTGGAAACCTGAACATTAGCTTCAACTTTGTTGAAGGTGAATCTTTAATTATGGCGCTACGTGATCTGGCTGTTTCTTCCGGTTCTGCCTGTACTTCTGCAAGCCTTGAGCCTTCTTATGTACTGAGAGCCCTTGGCCGTAATGATGAACTGGCACACAGCTCTATACGTTTTACTCTGGGTAGATACACGACTATTGAAGAAGTTGACTACACGATAGACCTGGTTAGAAAAGCAGTAACAAAATTACGCGAGCTTTCTCCGCTTTGGGATATGTACAAGGCTGGAGTTGATATAAATTCCGTTGAATGGGTTGCCCATTAACGCACAACTATTGAGGTAATCGAAATGGCTTATAGTGAAAAAGTACTGGATCATTATGAAAATCCACGCAACGTCGGCGTATTAGACGAAGATGATAGTATTGGTACCGGAATGGTTGGTGCTCCTGCCTGTGGAGATGTAATGAAATTGCAGATCAAGGTTGGTGCAAACGGTATTATCGAAGATGCAAAATTTAAAACTTATGGTTGTGGTTCAGCGATAGCATCAAGCTCACTGGTTACAGAGTGGGTTAAAGGTAAAACTCTGGATGAAGCGGCTGAAATTAAAAATACACATATTGCTGAAGAGTTAGCATTACCACCGGTTAAAATTCACTGTTCAGTTCTGGCTGAAGATGCGATTGCAGCGGCTATTTCTAACTATAGAGAAAAGCATCAGTAAATATTACTGGAAGTAAAAAATAAAAAGGCCTGCTTTAGCAGGCCTTTTTTTGGTGCGCCAAGTATGGCGCGTATCCGGCGGTCTGGTTTAGTGGGAAGATTTTGTTAGAGAAGTGTAAATGACTAATTTAGGAATTCCAGATTGGGCACGCTGGATTGCGATGGACGAAGATGGTTTATGGTGGTGTTATGAAGTCGAACCGCATCAACATGACAGGGGCTGGTACGAAAATGAAGTTGGTCGTTGCCAGAAAATTATTGCAAGTCAGCTGCAGACATTGACATGGAAGGATAGCCTCAAAAAGCTCAATTAATAGCTTGAACAGACTTTCGTAATCCATCTGTTTTATCTAGGTTCAAGGGTACAGTAAAATTTGTCAAATTAACGGGTATATCAGCAACCGGTGTGAAAACTCTAAAATACGTAGAAACCTAAAATTAATTGCCACTTTGGTTGTATATGAATTATAAATTCAGAGTTTATTTCTTATAGTTATTTCCTGGATATCACTGCTTCTATTTCTTCCAGTTGTTCCTTGATCATTTTTTCATCCTCCATCATGACCGGTTCACATAATAGAAAAACAGTGAATTCTGTACCAATATCAGGGGTGGATTTGATTTCAATATTACCCCCATAGCGCCGCACTAAACTGTAGCTGATGGATAGGCCCAAACCGGTTCCTTCACCCTGAATTTTTGTTGTGTAGAAAGGGTTAAATGCTTTATTGACGCTTTCTTCATCCATTCCGTGGCCGTTATCCTTTATATTAATCTGTATACCTGTCGTATTAACGTCCAGAGTCCTGATATGAATTATTCCTTCATGTTCAGGTAATGCCTGAATGGCATTGCTAATCAGGTTAACCAGAACCTGTTGCAGCTCCTGATGGTTAATATTAATTAACAGGCTGGAGTTACAGTCTAAGTCAACCAGGTATTTAATGTTAGAACGTAAATGCCGGATAAGTTTGAGAGTTTCCTGAATTACAGCGTTAACGTTAGTTTCAGATATGTAACCGGCATAGGAATCTGGTTTAGCGTATTGTAGTAAGTTATTGGTGATATCTTTAATGCGGTATATCTGTTTAATCACCAGGTCAATTTCATCCTGTACAGGTTCCAGTTTTGAACCCATTTCTTCTACAATCACATCCAGATTACCAAGCATGACGGCCGTTGGATTATTTATTTCGTGTGCAACTCCAGCAGTAAGTTCACCTAGAGCTGCAAGCTTTTCGGCTATCACCAGTTGCTGCCGTGTTTTTTGTAAAACACCGATGGTATGGGTTAATTCTGCGTTTTTCTGTTTTAATTCAGTAGTTCTTTCTTCAACTTTTTCTTCCAGTTGATTGGCCCAGTTTTGAAGCAGTATTTTACGTTCCTTCAACAGGTCTAACATGACATCAAATTCATTAGCTAATGTGCCTATTTCATCTTTAGATTGAACCTTTCCTATACGTTTATCCTGCCCCTTGCGGGTGGCATGTACAACCGAGCTCATTAGTTCTATCGGTTTGAAAATTGACTTTGCTCCCATTACCGCCACCATGCTGGTTAAAGCCATTAATGCGATAAACAGTAAAACCAGTACGGCCAGGGCCTGATATAAGGATTGGCGAAAAGGTGTTTCCAGGAACCCGGCATACAACATACCAACGCGCTTTCCATCGATATCGATAATGGGTTCATATGATGATATATACCAGTCATTCACTACGAAGGCACTATCTATCCAGGTTTGTCCCTGATCCAGAACAATCGTTCTGACTTCATCGGATACACGCGTACCCAGGGCTCGCTCACCCGGCCTGATTGGTACATTGGTGTTAATTCTGACATCATCCAGGAATACCGTGACGGTACCTATGCTGCCGCTAATTAGACTGCCTGGCCCATACACCAGATCACGAATAACATCGACAAAAGTGAAATTAGAGTTTAATAAAACGCCTGCGTCAAGGATCGCAAGAACCATGCCGCTGGTATCGACAACAGGGTAAAGGGCACGAATCATCATACCCCTGTCTTCAATTTTTTTGTCGCTGACTCGTGCTCGGTCTGTTTCGATGAGAGGTAGCCTGACCCTTTCGTCCAGTCCTTCTGAAGCAAGTTCTGCAGCAGAAAATATTTCTATACCGGAAGATTGTTTTCCTGCTGTTGCTGCTAGCTGAGCTGATGATGACCTGGTTTTTGAGTTAATTCCCTGTCGATGAATGATCATGCCGGAACTATCAGTGAGATGTATATAGGAAAAAGCATTTTGCTGTTGCAGGCTATTGATCTGTTGTTGAATTAATTCAGTATCACCACTTGCAAGTGCAGTTCGAAACACAAAAGATTCACCAGTTTTACCTAATGCATTCAGGTAATCACGTTTAATTCTTTCAAATACATCATGAGACACCGAAAGATCGGTATTAACCTTGATAAATAGTTGTTCGTAACTGAAATTAGTGCCCCAGTATATAGCCAGTATCAACGCGATAGGCATAACCAGCAATATCGGGAATAACACTAGAACCAGCAGTTTATATCGAAGTGTATGACGAATTTTATTGATGATCTGGCTAACCCTCTCTTCTTACAGCGATGAAAAGACCTCGCTTGTTTTTTGAAACTACCGAATGTTTATAGAGTGGTATTGTCTTTTCTCCAGGCAGTTAATTTACGTTCTAGCGTTTTACGTGATACACCCAAATGTCTGGCTGCGGCAGATTTGTTTCCATTTTCCATATTGAGTATTTTTAAAATATGATTTTTTT
>CALCSG010000023.1 GCA_937894085.1 uncultured Gammaproteobacteria bacterium
CTGATTTATTCAGGTACAATCTGCCAGGCTCGAAAAAAGTTTACTATCAACGACGCTCATAAATATCACACCTGATTGAGGTACTATTTATGAACGTTGATTCTACTCAAGACTTTATTGTTGCAGACCTTTCACTTGCCGAATGGGGACGCAAAGAAATTCGAATTGCCGAAACCGAAATGCCCGGACTGGTCTCTCTGAGAAGTAAATACGCAGAACAACAACCATTAAAAGGCGCTCGTATAGCCGGTTCACTGCACATGACTATTCAAACAGCAGTATTAATTGAAACTCTGGTCGCACTCGGTGCAGAAGTTCGCTGGGTTTCCTGCAACATATTTTCAACTCAGGATCACGCTGCCGCCGCTATCGCCACATCAGGAGTTCCTGTGTTTGCTTATAAAGGAGAATCACTGGAAGAATACTGGCAGTACACACACAAAATCATGGACTGGCCAAATGGCGACACAGCTAATATGATTCTGGATGATGGTGGAGATGCCACCATGCTGCTGATACTGGGCTCTAAGGCTGAAAAAGATATTTCGGTGCTGGATAACCCGGGCAGCGAAGAAGAAATCATCATGTATGCAGCCATAAAGGACCGTCTCAAAGTAACTCCCGACTGGTACTCAACACGTCTCGCTAACATTAAAGGTGTCACCGAGGAGACTACGACGGGAGTCCATAGATTATATCAAATGCATGCACGTGGAGAATTACCGTTCCCCGCTTTTAATGTCAATGACTCTGTCACCAAATCTAAATTTGATAACCTGTATGGTTGTCGCGAATCTCTGGTAGATGGTATTAAACGTGCCACAGATGTGATGATTGCTGGAAAAATTGCACTGGTTTTGGGTTACGGCGATGTCGGTAAAGGTTGTGCGCAATCATTACGCGGACTTGGCGCTACCGTCTGGGTAACTGAAATTGACCCCATCTGCGCATTACAGGCTGCAATGGAAGGGTACCGTGTAGTACAAATGGATGATGCCTGTAAACAGGCTGATATTTTTGTCACCACGACCGGTAATTTTCATGTTATTAATCATGACCATATGATTCAGATGAAAAATCAGTCTATCGTTTGTAATATCGGTCATTTCGACAATGAGATTGATGTCGCTTCCTTGAAACAATACGAATGGGAGAATATCAAACCACAGGTAGATCATATTATTTTTCCTGACGGAAGACGCATTACGTTGCTCGCAGAAGGCCGCCTGGTCAACCTGGGTTGCGCAACCGGACACCCAAGTTTTGTTATGTCCAATTCGTTTACCAATCAGACTCTCGCTCAAATTGAATTATTTGCCAATACTTCAGAGTATAAAAATGAAGTTTATACTCTACCCAAAATACTGGATGAAGAAGTAGCCAGGCTGCATCTTGAAAAAATCGGAGTGAATCTTACTACCTTAACAAAGGAACAGTCTGAATATATCAGTGTACCTGTTGATGGCCCTTATAAAGCCGATCATTACCGTTACTAATACAGGTTTAGCTGCATGAATATTCAACCACTAAATCTTAGTTTTGAGTTTTTCCCGCCTCGCACCGAAGCCGGTAAAATTAAATTACAGGCTACACGTAATGAGCTTGCTGTGTTAAATCCAGAATTTTATTCCGTGACATTTGGTGCAGGTGGTTCAACACGGGATAACACACTGGAAACGGTGGTTGATATTCAAAAAAACTCAGTAATTGATGCTTGCCCTCACCTGACCTGTGTGGGGGCAACTAATGCCGAAATTATCGAGTTACTGGAACTTTATAAAAAAAATGGAATTCATCGCCTGGTGGTTCTTCGAGGAGACCTGCCATCCGGCATGGTCGGTATGGGTGAATGTAAGCATGCCTCCGATCTTGTAGAGCTTATTCGAGAGCAGTTTTCCGATCACTTTACAATTGCTGTTGCGGCATACCCTGAAGCTCATCCCGATTCAAAAAACATGTCGACAGAAATAGATTATTTTGCCAAAAAAATGAGTGCCGGAGCCAATATTGCTATCACACAATACTTTTATAATAATGATAGTTATTTTCACTTTATGGAGATGTGTGAAAAAAAGAATATCAGACAACCGGTTTATCCAGGAATTATGCCCATCGCAAATTTTGAAAATTTAAAGAAATTTTCAAAGCAATGCGGTGCTGAGATTCCCAGATGGATAAAAAAATCAATGGCAAATTATGAAGGCGATATCGAATCTCAACGTCAATATGGCGTAGAAATTGTCAGTAGAATGACCGAACAGTTAATTCAAAATGGAATTTCCGGTTTACACTTTTACACTATGAATCAATCTGCTTTAACTCTGGAAGTGATGCAAAATTTAAACTTAAACTATTAAATTTTATGCAATTTAAGCTGGTAACCCTTTCTGCATATTAATGTCTTTATCAAGAATTTACATCAATGCCGACCTGAGCATTAATAGCAGCCTGCAATTACCGGATACGACAAGTCATTATGTAAAAAATGTTTTACGACTAAAGACCGATCAAAGCATTATCTTATTCAATGGCAAGGATTCAGCTGAATATACGGCTCGATTAGAAATACAGGGAAAGCAAACCCTGGCCTTCCCTGTTTCACAATCCAGCACACAATTAGAGTCTCCGCTTCAAACAACGCTATTACAGGCCATAGGAAAGTCTGAACATATAGACCTGGTCGTGCAAAAATCTACTGAACTCGGCGTCAGTCAAATTATTTTATTTAATAGTCAACGA
>CALCSG010000024.1 GCA_937894085.1 uncultured Gammaproteobacteria bacterium
AATGACTTAAATAACCAGCTATTGGAAAAAATTCGAAATTAATCTATGACAGGAATTTTAAACTAAAAATACTCGGATTTATCGCTTGATATCAATTCATATAACAGTCTAAATAAACTAAAATACTAACTTAAAATTAATACGTTTATTTTGGGCTAGTAAGTCACGTTGAGGTTATTTAAATGAATCAGACTACAGCAGGTTCTACAATACAAGCTGTCATAAAAAATAGTACTAGAATTATTCCAGATTCTAGCAATGAAGTGAGAGAGATAACCCTGCAAATAGATGATCCTGCATTTCGTTATATGGAAGGCCAAAGTATCGGGATAGTTGTACCAGGGCCACACCCTTTCGGTACGACTCACTACATGCGCAGGTATTCAATTACAAATGATAAAGGAATACAGTCAGATGGTTGTGCAGAGTTTTCGTTGCTCGTTAAACGTTGTTTTTACATCGACGAAGTAAATGGGGAACAATATCCCGGGATCGCTTCTAACTATCTTTGTAACGCCACACCTGGAGATAAGATCTCCTTATCTGGACCTTATAAAAATCCATTTAAAATGCCGCCTAAAACAAGCGATAACATCCTGATGATTGGAACCGGAACAGGGATCGCACCATTTCGTGTTTTCATTCAGAATATTTACAAACAACAGGGTAACTGGCAGGGAAATGTGCGACTTTTCTATGGCGCAACTAGCGGCATGGATTTACTCTACATGAATGATCAGAATAATGATCTAGCTAATTATTATGATGAGAAAACATTCAAGGCTTTTTGCGGGGTTGCAAATAGACCTTTAGCCAAAGAAAGTGAAGGACTGGAAAGATCTATTGAAGACAATGCGCAGGAAATCTGGTCACTTATTCAACAGCCTGATACTTATGTTTATCTGGCCGGATTGATAGATGTGGCTAAAACGTTTGATAGCAAGTTGGCCGAAATAGCCGGTTCTGAACAAACCTGGAGTGAACTGAAACAAAAACTGATTGAGCAGGGCCGACTGTCTGAACTTCTTTATAGTTGATTTAATGGGTTCTTACCTCATCCTGTCTGGGGGGATGAGGTGACTTTTTAAAAATATAGCTGGCTAAGTATACCGGGGTCGGAGTCGAATGAGAGCAATATCAGCTTGACGGCATCAGAAGCATCAACTGACAAGCTGAAGCTGAGTCAATAGCAGCTCGACTCTGACCCCTGCCCTCGCAACTTTACAACACTACTCAGCTTTCACGCTGACAACTGCTTTTTCCCTTACATCCGCAGGACTTTCCACAACCACCGCCTTCTTCTCTAAATTCACCCAGTTCCGGATGAGCCTGTGCATATTTTCTGGAAATATGCTGTACCAGCAGCCAGCCAATCAACAGACCCGGTACCAGTAACATGGCAACAATATATTGCATCATCTGAAAAACTCTCCCATTAGTTAGACCCGAGCCCGGCAAAACCCATGAATGCCAGTGACAACAGACCACCCAGCATCAGACTTAGAGCCGCTCCCTTACTGACCCCAGGCAATTTTGACAGAGCCAGCTTTTCTCTGAGCCCGGCCATTAAGGTAAGTGCAAGCGTAAACCCGACACCGGCTCCCAGGGCATAAGTCAAAGACTGTGAAAAATTATATTCCTTGAAAGTCTGAAATAAAGCTAAACCCAGAATTGCACAATTCGTAGTGATTAGCGGTAAAAATATTCCCAGTGAACGAAACAGGGTCGGACTATATTTTTTTAGCATCATTTCAACCAGTTGTACCACACTGGCAATGACGGTTATGTAGGCGATGAGTCGTAAAAATTCCAGATCAAGGGCAACCAGCGCCAGATTGATAGCATAAGCCGATATTGAACTGACCAGCATCACGAAAGCTGACGCTATACCCATTGGAATGGCTGTGTTGAGTTTGCCGGAAACGCCCAGAAACGGGCAAAGACCCAGAAACATAGCGAGTACGAAATTATTCGCCAGTATGGTATTTAGAAAAATAAAACTAAGTGTATCACCTGGCATGAGTTTCTTTACCTCCAGTTTCCAGTACTATCTGGCGTTGCTTGATCCAGTCAAATAATAGTAGCCACGTACCCAGAACCAGAAAACCACCCGCCGGTAACACCATCACAACCCATGGTTGAAATTGATCACCGAATAACGAAATCCCGAACAGACTGCCTGCACCCAGAATTTCACGCACTACACCCAGACTTAATAGAGCCAGAGTAAAACCTAACCCCATTCCAAGACCATTAACAATCGCTTTAAGGGGTTTATATTTTGATGCATAGGCTTCTGCACGCCCGAGTATCATACAATTAGCGACAATGAGTTGAATGAAGGCTCCCAGGGCATTGTATAAATCCAGCGAAATGGCCTGTATTACATAATCAACAATGGTCACAAAGGTTGCGATAATCACAATATAAGTCGCAATACGTACCTGTTTCGGTATATAGCGACTAAACATGGATACCATAATGCTGGAAGCGAGTAACACAAACATTGTTGCCAGCCCCATGGCCAGCGCATTGATCGCTGAATTGGTAACAGCCAGTACCGGACACATACCCAGTAGCATGACGAATACCGGGTTCTCTTTCCACAGACCTTCTGTAAAGGTCTCCATCGTGATCGTATTATCGCGAGGTCGACTCATTGCTCTGCCTCCTTATATTTTATACGTTCAATAAATGGCAGTAAATCTGGCAGGATGGCCTGTGCCGACTGATTAAGTGCCTTACCCACTGCTCGAGAAGTTACGGTAGCACCTGAAATAGCATCAATCTCCCAGCTATTTTTTTTCGATCCATTTTTGACAGTAGTAATGGCGTTAGCCAGCTTACCGCTGTCGGAATCTACTGTTGCATCCACTGGAAAGTTAGCCTGAAAATTGGAATCCGAAATAATCTTATCACCCAGCCCGGGGGTTTCTGCCATTTTCAATACCTTGAAACCACGGATGCACTGGCAATCTGGATCGTAACCATATAACAGGTTTACCATACCGGCATATCCCTGTGCTCCTGCTTCAGCAGCAATGCCCAGCAGTTCACCGTTGGCATTATACCCGGCATAAATAAGTGGATCTTTACTACCTTTCTGAACCAGTAACAATTGCCCGTCAGAAAGTCGGTATTTTTTATTATCAACCGCACCAGGGATGACTTGCTGTATCGCAGCTTCAATTGCCACACGTTGATTTTCGGCAATCATCGGTTCCGTCACCTGGGCCGTCAGAACAACCAGAAAACCGGAAAGCATTGCGATTCCAGTAAGGACGGCAATCATGTGCGACGACGGTGTCTGTGGTTGCTGAGCCGCATGATTATTAACCGTTTTGGTATTCACGGGATTTGCATTCATGACTTTTTAACCTGACCAAAAACTCGCGGTTTAGTGTACTGGTCAATCAATGGTGTTGCTGCATTTGCCAGCAGAATGGCGTACATAACGCCTTCAGATAATCCCCCATACACACGAATAACCACAGTCAACATACCGATAAGCAAGCCATACACAGCGACCCCTGACGGGGTTACCGGCGAACCCACCATATCGGTGGCCATGAACCAGGCACCTAACATAAGCCCACCAGAAAACAACATGAACAAAGGATCAGGGGCCGTTGACTGGTCGATCAGATACAATAGACCTGAAGTTGACACCACCCCGAGCATGATAAAAAAAGGAATACGCCAGTCCAGCATATTGCGAAACGCCAGATACAATCCCCCCAAAAGTATAATCAGAGCAGAGGTTTCTCCACTGGAGCCCGCCACATTGCCCAGCACCAGTTCAATTGTTGAGGTACTAATTTGTTCAAATTTTTGTAGCGCTAAAGGCGTTGCTCCGCTAAAAGCATCATAGGACACTGTTGCATTCCATTCCGCGACCGAGGGTGGAATCATAAAGGGTGGCGTCAATGTTGAAGGGCTGAGCTGTGTAAAGCGGCTTTCAAACAGGGCTGGAGTCCAGGTGGTTATAGCCACCGGAAATGCAGCCTGTACAAATGCACGTCCTACCAGAGCCGGATTAAAAATATTCATACCCAGACCGCCAAACACGACTTTTCCCAGTGCAATCGCCACAAAACCGGCAACAACGCCCATCCACAATGGAAAAGCGGGGGGGGTAAGCTTAAAGCCAGTAACAAACCGGTGATGACGGCTGAGTAGTCGCCAAGCGTATTCGGCTGACCAGCCGTGTAATTAAAAAAACGTTCCGTCAGCAAACAGGAGGCCGAGACACTCAACAATAATAACAGGGCACTTAAACCAAACTGCCATATAGACCAGCCGGCAATCGGTAAAATGGCATAAACCACATTGCGCATGATATCCACCACATCCTGCGCGGAGTGCAGGTGCGGTGTCGTACGCAATTCAACAGGGGTCTGTTCATTCTTATTGTGACTCATGCTGCTTTCTCACGATTGATTGCTTTTGCTATACGAAAATACTGCACCAGTGGAATATTGGAAGGGCAGACATAGGAACAGCATCCACATTCAAAGCAATGCCTTAAATTATAGTTTTCGGCCATCTCTTCATATTCAGCAGCAGCCGCCAGCAATCCTAGCTGCGATGGGTTCAGGTGCATCGGGCATGCCTGCAGGCAACGTCCACATTTTATGCAGGGCCAGATTTTTTTAGACTCTTCATTGATTAGCGGTTCATTCAGCACAAGTAGTCCCGAACAACCCTTGGTAATAGGCGTATCCAGTGAAGAAACGGCTGGACCCATCATTGGCCCACCCATGATAAATTCATGAATATTGCCATCATGCCCTACCTGATCGATGATAAAACCTATCGTAGTACCAATCGGTACCCAGTAATTACCGGGCCTTTTTACAGCGGGACCGGAAATCGTGATGACACGTTCGGTAAGGCCTTCTCCCGTCGGAAGCAGTTTTCCCAGTGTGGTCAGTGTGTGTACATTATTAACGATGACACCAACGTCTGCCGGCAATCCACCCGCCGGTACTTCACGGTTGAGTAGAGATTTTATGAGCATTTTTTCAGAGCCCTGCGGATATTTAGTTTCTACCGCCTGCACTGAAATATCGTCACAATCTTTCAGGTGGTTCTGTAACAGGCGTACCGCATCCATTTTATTGTCTTCGATACCGATAATCGCCTTATGAGTATCGGTCACTTTCATGGCGTAACGAATACCTTTAATAAGACAGGTTGGGTGCTCCAGCATCATGCGATGGTCACAGGTCAAAAAAGGCTCACATTCGCTACCATTTACCACCAGGGTATCGACCTTTTTTTCAAAAGACACATTCTTCTTAAAATGTGCCGGAAAAGCGGCACCACCGAGCCCGACCAGCCCGGTATTTTTAATTGCCTGTAACAACTGTTCACGATCCATGTGGTCAGAGCTTGGGTATTCCGACCATAAAACTTCCTGGGTTGAAGCCTTGTATGGTTCAATAATAATCGCAGGTTCCTTAAAACCCCGGGATGTCAAAACCAGCTCGATACCTTTAACTATACCACTGGCAGGGGCATGTATAGGAACCGACATATCACCTTTGGCCTCAGCGATGGGTTGACCACGCACCACTTCCTGACCCTTGTGAACAATGGCTTCTGAAGGCGCACCAAAATGCTGCCCTAACGGTAACACCAGTCGATCGGGAAATGGTAAACGCCGGATCGGGATATGCGCAGTCTGTGACTTATTAACAGGCGGATGAATACCATGTGAGAAAGTCTTTCTACGAAACAGTGAAAACAGTCCCATGACTAATACGCTCCGCTATCAATGTAGAGGTAACAACTCATGTCAGCCACCTACTGATATTTCTCAGCTCGTTTTATCAGCTTATCAACATCTTTTTCAGTCATATCCCAGGGGGTTCCAGGGTGCAGACATCCAGCGGTGCATTTTTCTGCCGCACGTACTATATCCTTGTATTTACCCGCAGTAGGATTGATCACTTCGGCCCGTTTATCCGCATTATAGGCAAAGATACCCGGGGCGATATCGGTACACTCATCACAGGCCGTACATTCAGGCGTTTCCAGCCACACCGGATCGAAATCAGCTGAACCTGTGTTTGCTGCCATTGCTGTTGCTGGAGAACTTTGACCCGCTCCGTTACCCTTAGCCATGCTAGCCGTCAATAAAGCCGAATTTCCCGTAGCCGACAACGACAATAGCGTTGAAGAAAGGCGTGTTGCCATATCAACCTTGGTCTGTTCGATGATACTGTCAACATCGACCTGGTCAAATTCACCACTCAGATCCTTTAGCTGATGCCAGTATTGCAGGCGTTCATCGGCAGAGTTAACAATTTCCTGCGAACACAGTACACGACTGAGCTGATTCTTTTTATTGACCGTCCAGATAAAGGGATACTGACCTTCTCGATCGTCTTTATCCAGTTGCAGGAATTCATGAAATGGAATCATTTCATCTCCCCACATATCTCGTGGTGCACTACGAAAATGTTTACGAAAGCGACCTTCGCTGGCTGCAAAATCAGCAAAGGTAACCGGTAATTCCATGCTGGCATCCTTTCCATTTTCATCCTGATACTTCAGGCTGTAAGTGGGCCAGTCATCCTCTAATGCAGGATTGCCTTCCAGGTCAATGCATTCACTAATGGTTTCACCGGCATCCGGGTCAAATTTGATCAACGGATAAGCTCGTGATTCCACAGCCAGTTTGGACTGACGGAAAGTTGCGTCATCTGCAACGCCATGTTCCGGCTGACAGGTGGCATAAATATTAAACATGGCCGGGTGACGGCTGTTCAGACCGTCGATAAACCCTTCCAGCAAGTGCGTCGTGTTACTGGGTGATCCCTGCAACACATAGGATGTTCGATGGGCGATTCCTATCAGACCCATTTCCTTGCGCATTTCGACTTTGCCTTTCATATCAGAACCGTACGGGCTCATGTCGGCGACCTGACCGATAAAACCAGAAGTACAGGCCTGACCCCCGGTATTTGAGTAAACCTGGGTATCCAGTATCAACACCTTAACAGGCGTACCTGAGGCAAGTGCACGCGACAGGTTTTGAAAACCGATATCATACATGGCACCATCACCCCCAATAGCTACCACAGGAGGACACAGCTTCCATTCATCATCGGTGAAGTCTTTCCAGCCAAATTTTTGCAATGTCATGTCATGTTGTGCTGGATTATATTGTCCGGCAAGTTCCAGCTCTGCCAGTCGAATCGCTTTAAATCCTTTTGCCATTTTGACCATATGGCCTTCAAATAGCCCCATCGCCATAGAAGGACTATCCTGGAACAGGTTACTGGTCCAGGGGAATGGATATGGATTAAAAGGATAAGTAGAACCCCACACTGAAGTACATCCCGTCGCATTGACTATACCCATCTCAGTTCGTCCATTACCGGCAGGCCCTTGTATGTAACGCCACTGCAAATCACGCAAATCGTCGAGAATACCCGTCGTTTTTTTAAGCCAGGTTTTATCAACCAGGGTGCGTTCATGATTCGGATCAATACTGTCGGTTAAACGTGCCAGACTAAGATCCTGATCACTTTCGCTATCAGCCATAGCAGAGAGTCCAGTCAAATCCACACCGGACGCCAGCTGCAAACGAATATGCTGTTCCAGACTGGCTATCAACTTGTCCAGCCTGGCCAGTTGCGCTTTAACGCGAGGTTGCATTAAAGTTGTGACCGTTCCGGTAAACAGATGAATAATGGTTTTTTCACCACAACCCAGACAGGCGCCATCGCCACAGGACATGGAGTTATAGGCTGACTTATCCAGCAACATCGTTTCCAGTGCACCAATTTTTTCATCCATGTCATCAATTCGACTATAACTTTCATTGGAAGTAGGAAGGTCCAGCCAGAAATTCCATTTCTGCTGTAATTCCTCAACGACATCATCATCCTGCGGTTTTCTTAGCAGGGCATCATCTTCACAAACATCGATACACTCCATACAGCCCTTACAGGTATATGGATTGATAGTGATGGAGAATAAACCACCACTGTTTGGTGATTTCTTTTCGAGGTTATTCCAGTATGGTTTAGTCGTCGCAAAATCAAAATTACCCAGTTTTTCCAGGAATAGTACAAACTCCTGTTCCAGTGCAGTTTTTGATGAACCTTCTAGCTCTGATTCACTGAGCACCTGCAGAATTGCCAGGTCGAGCGTTTCACGCACATTGACGCCATCACCACCTTTGTCGTTAATAAGTTTACGTAAACGTTTTTCAACAGTACGTGTTTCACGGCGTAGATACACGGTCGGTATACCAGCGTGCTCGATTTTATCGACGATACTGGCGAATACTTCTGCGATGGTATTAACCAGACCGGGAATAGCACTATCCGGGCAGATACTGTAACAGTCACCGCAGGCAGTACAGTTATCAGCAACCCATTGTGGATATTCAAAACGGATCGAGGTCATGTCTCTGAAAATACCGGTAGAAGCGGGCACCAGCGACAACGCCTGGTAAGGGTCAGCTAAATTATCATTACCCTCCCCTCTGGCATAAAAGCTTCCGGTTTGCTCCCAGAAACGATGCGTATCTGAAAGTTCACCCTTGCCCTGTTTAAGTTGCTTGAGCATAACCGGCAGTTCCAGATCTTTGGCATTGACATGAATATCATTAACATTGATTGTGCGTTCAGTTATTTCATGAATTTCATCAAAACCACGGCGTACAATGCGTAAGTTATCTTCTACAACACTACGCCCCTTACCGCCAAACTTCTCTACCAGTTGCGTTTCAATTGAGGAAAACAGTTTCTTTTCATCCAGGTTATTCATTTCCATTAATGGAGAACCTGCAAAAAAAGCACCTTGAAAGGCATTGCCCTGCATCCGTAGTTGCAGTTCGGGCTCGCTGGCTTCTTCACGAGCGATTTTGAATCCATCAATATAGAAAATTTTAATGTCATTGGCGACAGCCTGCTGCTGCATCCAACGAGGAAAGCTGTTCCATACTTCCTGCTCTGTGCTGAGTGAAGACTGGATAATCAGAGTGCCGCCATTCTTCAGACCGGCCAGCGGGTTTGAATGCCCATATACATTTGGATCGGGGCTTAACACCACATCAACATAATGGTATTCACAGTTCAGAGGAATTGGCGTAGGCGCGACTGAAAGGTAATAGGTTGTTGGTTGGCCTTTTTTCTCAGAGCCATATTTCGGGTTCGCTTTTATTTCAAAACCCAGTAAATCATACAGCGTCATAACCAGGTTCTTACCCGTGGTAATCGCACCCCAGCCACCGACTGAGTGCATACGCACAGTCATGGAGCCTTCCGGCATCAGGTTCGGGTTTTCACTACCATGCACCGCCAGCTTGCCAACCTCAGGGTAAGCTTCAAGTATCTTCTGCAGGTGAATTTCCTGTTTCGGGTTCTTCGCTTCACGAACAAAATCTATACCCAGGTAATAAAAACGATGTTGCGGGCTATCCGGTAACATATTTTCAATCGCGCCAATCAAAGATTCAGGCTGCATGTCACGAGAACCCATACCAAAAGCGGCTGAATACAAAGCTGGCGCATCTTTAAACTGGCTATAAGTTTCATAGTCAGGGAAAGGTAGTTTGCTACCTTTTGTAGCTGCTGCCTGACCATTTTCCATACATTTACTGATAACAGCGCGCACTTCACGCATGATCGGTAAATCTTCTGCCAGAGGCTGGTCAGTTCTCTCCAGTATCGCCACACCTTTTTTACCTTTCAGCGCTTTACCAATTAAATCTCCGGGGAATGGACGAAACATGGTCACATCCAGAACACCTACTTTCAGTTTACGGGTTTTCAGTAAATATTCCGCCACGCCTCTGGCCTGAACAATCATCGAACCCATACCCATAATGACGTAATCAGCCTTTTCAATGTCGAAAGTACTGATACGGTTATAGCGGCGTCCGGTTAATTCGTAATATTCATCCATCACCTGTTCAGCAATGTCGGCAACATGATCATAAAAATAAGGGCGTTGTGCTGCCTGCGTTTGCATATAGGCATCCTGATTCTGCACCGTGCCTGACTGCAAGGGGTTATCAACATCCCAGAGAGAGGGAACTCGTGTACGCGTTTCACCATAAAGCATTTTCTGTGATGCAGTCGGGCACTCTATTTCATCGCTCGGGAGCCCCAGAAATTCAGCAATCAATTCACGCTCTGGAACCTGCAAAGGCTCTATCAGGTGGGTGGTTAAAAAACCATCCTGTGCAACGGCTGCGGGGGTTAATGAAAGTTCAGCTATTTTTCGTCCAATCAGGTTCAGGTCAGCCGCGCCCTGTGCATCACGCGCAAAAACCTGGAAGAACCCGGTATCATCGATACAGTGGAAGTCATCATGACCGCAATGTACATTCAGACTGGCTTTGGTCATAGCTCGACAACCAATATTTAACACATAAGGCAAACGCTTACCTGCCGCGGCATACAGCGACTCATGCATGAAAGCGATACCCTGAGCGGATGAGAAGTTGGTTGCACGCAGACCGGTCATGGCCATACCAGCGGTCACTGCAGCAGCGGCGTGCTCCGATTCTGGTTCCACAAAAATTAAGGGTCGACCCGATATATTGATGTGACCTTTAGCCATTTCTTCAGCCCAGTATTCACCCATCTGTGTCGAAGGCGTTATGGGATAGGCACCAGCTGCATCTGACGCTTCACGTTCACACATGATAACGGCCGTATTACCGTCCATGGCCATGCGGATTCCCGGATATTTAACGCTTATTTCGGATTTTTTACGAAAACTCATAAGTATTACCTAATTATTAATGGCTGTCTGATATTGCTAAATCTGGCGCACGGGTAAAGCTTCCTGACGAACTATTCGCCTGGCATTTTTACCTTTAAGGTGTATTTCTTTATCGAGCCAGACGATCGCACCAGTAGGGCATCTTTCTGTTGCAAGCCTGGATGCAAACTGATTGTTGTCGTAATTAATAACCGCAAGGTTATTTTGCATACTGATAAGCCCGTCTGGAGAATCGGCAACACATCGCTCACAGGCATCGCAGGCTACATCACAGTCGGCCAATGCTGTCTCACCATGCTCCAGGTTTTTACAGGCCACCCAAAGTTGATGAGTGACAGGTTGAAGTGAGAATAGATCTTTAGGACAGACATCAACACAGTCATCACAGGCAGTACACTTACTCGCATCAACCACCGGTAATTTGTATTCGTTCATGCTAATGGCGCCCTGATCACAAACACGGGCACAGTCTTCCAGGCCTATACAACCCCAGCTACAACCTTTGGGTCCCCCGGCTATCAGTGCAGCAGCCCGGCAGGATTCCATCCCCTGATAATGCGCATAAGAGCGAGCAACATGAGTACCTCCCGCACAGGCGAGGCGCGCTACACGTTTCACCACATCACCGGCATCGACACCGAGATATTCAGCGATTTCATCGGTACCAGAAGCAGGGATTACTGTACAGTTTGATGGAACCAGTTCCCCGGCAATCAGGGCTTCTGCAAAAACTCTACATCCAGCTGAACCACATGCACCACAATTAGTATTGGGCAGCATCTCTTCTACTTCATCAATTCTCGGATCCTCGTAAACCCAAAGTTTACGATTTGCAACCGCCAGTAGTGTGGACAGAATCAACCCCATGGCCAGCATAAAAGCAACAGCGATAATGATATGAGTCACGTCAAAAGCGGGCAATGTAATAACCTCAAATAATATAGTTATATAGATTCGCGCATAATAAGGTAAAGCTAATATTGGTAAACTTAATATATTTAATGTAATGTATTAACTTCCTCAATAGTGCTTCAGATAGAGTCCAGCCATGACTGAACATAAAGGACCTTTTTATTACAAGGAAAACCGTTTAAAGAAATTACGCGCTTTTTGCACCGCAGCAACTTCCGGTGGCTTTTCAAAGGCAGCGGATCAACTTTTTTTAAGCCAGCCAACCATTTCACTACAGATACAGGCACTGGAGCGTGATATGAATATCAAACTATTCGAACGACGAGGTCCTAAAATCATACTCACCCCTGAAGGCATCGTATTAAAAAAAATTGCTCAGCCTTTAGTTGATGGAATTGAGGGTCTGGAAGAAAGTTTTAATGCTCATTATGGTCGACTGGAAAGCGGGGAACTGAATATCGCAGCTGGTGAATCGACCACGTTGTATATTCTGCCAGACTTTATCAAACGGTTTGCAGATACCTATCCCAAAATACAGATTAAACTACATAATGTAACCGGACGAGACGGAATGGCAATGCTGCGTGCCGATGAAGCAGATTTAGCTGTAGGATCTATGCTTGAAATACCCGCAGACGTCATTTACAAAGAAGCTATGTCTTTCAAGCAAATACTTATTACAGCTCAGGATCACCCCCTGGCTGATAAAGAACATATTACCCTTAAAGATATAGTTCCTTATGGATTAATATTACCCCCGCGTCACCTGGCAACATGGAGATATCTGGAACTGGTATTCAGACAATCCGGATTAAATTTTAGAGTAGCTCTGGAAGCAGGTGGTTGGGAAATCATAAAAAAATATGTAAGTATGGGACTCGGGGTATCCATAGTTACAGATATGTGCCTAACTGGAAAGGAAGAACTTGTTCACCGAACTCTGGAAGATTTTATCCCTTCGCGATCCTATGGTGTGGTCGTAAGGAAAGGGAAATTTATCAGTCCTCAGGCCAAGGCCTTCATTAGCATGATAGATCCCGATTTTTTCAAGATGCCCGGAATTCAACAATAGTATTCTATCAGCTTCTATTGATAACTACAGGCTTTAGGGTTTTCAATTTAAACGATTCATTTGATATCGAGGCTAAATAATAAATTCCGGGTGCACAACATCATCAGGAATGATTTTGATCTGCTCTGCCGATCTCAGGTGGGAA
>CALCSG010000025.1 GCA_937894085.1 uncultured Gammaproteobacteria bacterium
AATGTGATAAAAAAACGGGGATAACCCATCATTTATTTTGGTTACTCTCAGTTGGCAGATACCACTCATCCACACCGCACCGGACACTTTGGTATGGACGGCGCGTATGGAAGACATATCAAAATCTAACTGACATATTCGAATAATTTAACTAGAGAAAAATCATGGACAATATACATATAGAAGAAGGCCAGATTTCAGAGGCTCAAAGAATAGCCCAAGCATCTGGCTTGGACAGCTTGTTTGAATCACAACTTTCGTATTGGCTGACCGTTCAATCAATAATGCAATCCCCGGGGGGCTATGATGACTTGAAAAAAAGAATGCCACATATTTCATTTGACCTGGCGGAAAAAATACAATTTTCTAGCTACCATGAAATCGTCAAATTATGCACATCAATGATCAGCACTATACGCCCTGCCCTGCCTGAACAAACAATCATCGGACTAATTGAAAATAGCAACACTCATAACAAATCAATATCTACACTTCAGCTCCTGGCTTCTTAAATATAGCGAATTGAATCATGACTCAAAGACGATCAGCTTCAGAAACACTATGGATTCATTTGTTAATGCATATTGGGTTCACAAAACCACTATTATCAGAAGTACCACTACGGTTGAATTCACAAAGTTTTGGCAAACGATCAATAGCCCGAGCAGCTGAGACGGTTAGTCAGGAATTAGCTCACAACTCTTTTGACTGGCCCACTAAACCAGTATCTAGAATACCAAGCAGAGGCATAACCTCGAATGACCAGTTAATAGAAGTATCGATCTTAGCAGCTTCAATGTACTACCTGTATGAAGAAAAAATATATCAAGGACTCACAATGAATGAAGTTATTCAGGCTTTCGATCTATATACCAATATTCGTGAGTTGGCTGAAAACGAATCAACCCAAATATCACCGGATAATGCATATTGGATTTCGAGAGAATTCTACAACCATTATTCCACGGTACCATATTGTGAAAAATGCAGTGTTCACTATTACAGCTCAATTGAGCAAAAAATTAAAAATGGGTGCCCTTTCTGTAAACGCAGCGGGATTGGTGAAAACAACGGGATGTATGATGAAACTGCACTCAACAAAATTAGCCAGGCCAAGAAAAACAAATACAAACTGAACATTAGATAAAAACACACCGGACAAAAAAACCGAACGAACACAAATCACGGACGGAAATGGCCAAAAAACTACCGGATGAAATTTCCGGATGAACCCAGACGGACGCGAATTTCCGGACGAAAAACCGGACGGACACAAATTCCGGACGGAAATGGCCAAAAAGCACCGGATACGATTAGAAATCACATAGCAAATATGAAGAACTTTAGAAAAACAAAAAAATTAGCAGATCTCAAAATGCATACCGATGTGTGTAGTATTAACACAAGTGCATTCAATTTATCAAAACTAATAAATACTATCCGGACACAAATGCATGCACTTGTGTGTAGATAGTTACGTGGTAGGTAGACAGCATTCACTCTTGGCAAACTTAATGAAGAAGAGATACACCAAAGATCAAATTATGAAACTCGCAAAAATCTCAAATAGAGACGATCGAGATAAAGAGAAGTTACGGCCAAAGCACATTCGGGAGATCTACCGAGGTATCCTACAAGATATGTATTCCAAACTGGATTATCTGAATGACCTTGCACTTCTAGAAGCTGTACTAATACGAGACGAATACTACGATTCAAAAGATAGCTTCGCCAGTATGGGATTGCGATATGGGTTCATACAGTTATCAGTACGCCAGAACAATGGGACAAACTATTACCGGTATTACAAAAAAAATTCAAGAAGCTCTAAAGATAGATTATGGCTAAAACCGAACAAACGGTTAGGTCAAACCACAGAAAAAACATTTACAAAACATTCCGTCCATAAAGATGAGGTACATAATTGTAAAATAACTGAGGACGAGTTTATCCGATTAAGGAAACAAGACAGATTAACCAGAGAGACTATGCGCAGGATTAGGGAGCTGAAAATTATGGAGGGAGTGAAGTTTGAAGCTGAGACAACTTCGACAACCACAGGTGAGGAAAATGAATAAACAGCCAGACTCGGCGATCCAGTCGTCAAAAGAGTTATTCAATTGTCGGGCAGTGCTGACATACACCAGCATGAATCAACCTCCTTTAAAATTGGATGCTCTGCATCAGATGACGGGTTCCTGCGACAGCACCTGCATGAACACCAGAGTATTGCTAATATTGGCATGACCTTACCAGCCCTGCAACAGCGGCAACAGAGTACTGTGCTAAATCACATTCACTGCAAAGCCATGTGGAAAGGTATGTGGGGCATGTGAATACAGGGCTTGTGTGCCAGGCGCACCACCAACCGATCCTGGTGAGAACGGAGGTATCCCTGATATTGACGACTATAGTGTTCATCCACAATCAGTACCGAGTGCAGTTTACGGAGTCCCGATATTTTCAGTTGACCACACAATTTCAGGGTATGGATGTCTGGCAACAGTGAATAAGTCGGTAACTCAGTGTATTCGAGCACAACGGAGCGTTATGCGAGTAACACCCACTCTCAATGCACGATCAAGCAATGTCTGAACACCACTTCATTAGACAAAAAAGGAGGCTTGCCATATAATATGTACCAATTAACAGGCAATTAAGGCGACATAATGAACTCATTGACCGAAAATTTGATTGATAAATCAGGCATTGTCAGCCCAGGAGCAGTTGCCGAACTATTTCATACCACATTAAAAGAAATTGCATCATTGTCAGGATTATCCCCGGATACGGTTTCTAAACAAAACCGGTTTCGCTCGAAAACGTCACAGAAAAGATTACGTGATATTGTATTGATCCTGAATCGCGCCCTGCCATGGTGTGGCACACCTATGCAGGCTTATGCATGGTTTCGCTCAGAGCCAATTCCGAGTTTTGGAGACCTCACTGCTGAGGATTTGGTGAAACGAGGAATGGCTGAGTCAGTTCTGGAATACATTGGCCGCATCGCTGAAGGTGGATATGCCTAGTGCTGTTTAAAGGGCTTGGCTATCGAGCACACAATCCTTATTGGTCATTTTCACCTACTTCAGGTGATGGCGCAAAATTACGTGGAGGCCGGTTTAATCCAAAAGGAATATCAACCTTATATTTATCTCTGACTGCTCCAACTGCTTTGGCTGAATACAACCAGGGATTCCCCCACCGCCCACAACCCCTGTCGCTATGTGCTTACGAATTGAATTGTAAAAACATTAGGAACCTATTGGATCAAAAGCAGCGTAAAAAAGCTGGTATCACTTTGTCAGAAATGGCATGCGCATGGGAATTAATTGTCACCAGAAAACAAACACCCCCCACCTGGATAATGGCTAATCACCTAATTGCTTCTGGTGTTGCAGGTATTATCGTACCTTCCTACGCAAAAAATGCTCCGGAGGATGGGCTGAATATCATTTTGTGGGATTGGCATGATTTTCCTCCCCACCAGGCAAAACTTATTGACGACGATAAACGTCTGCCAAAAAATCAAAAATCCTGGAAGTAATCAATATGGGGAAACAAGGAAAAGCTGGCATTGGGGTTAAATTAATTTAACGATAGAATCAGAAAAATTTTCACACTTGGATGATATTCAATTTGCCTCTTATGTGGTGTAAGGAGTCAGTAATTATTTTTTCAAATTTAACCAAAAGGCAAGAATCCCTATAACCTTAACTCAGACTGATATATAGGCAAAATAGTTTCAAAAATATCGGACGATCACTAAGTATCAATGTATTTCAGTAAGTAACACCCACGCTCTTTGCGACCAATAATGTCGCAACTATACCGTATAATGACCATACTTACTGGAGATCATTATGCGCCGACGTTTAAGACACAAAAAAAGACTATCTTCTGATTTTTTAGACGACGTATCAGACTTGGAATTAATTAAACTGTATTCACTCAGGCTACTAACTAAACTTGGTGCTCATAAACCCTTCATTGAATTAGATCATGCAAATGAAATTAGCTTTAGTGACGATAAAATTGCAAATCTGATTGGTATAGATCAATGGCTGGATGAAAAACTAGAAAAAAATGATGGAATAAACCTTACCAAAAAACAGGTACTGAAAGTCATACAGACAACACACCAGATAGCAGAGACGATGTCTGAAGAAGTACTGCCTACCAAAGAACTACAGCATAATAGCCAACAGCTTGCTCAAATTATTGGGCTGACAAAAACTGAATGTCACATACTGGAATTTACAGTCCTCTTACATACTAGCAGCATTCTGGAAGAAGCTACTGATCTGTTGAATGAACTATCACTTAACCAGTTATCAAGGGCAATTTCTGTTCTGCTTGATGAACCCATCAGGTCTGTACAACATGCCATTTCTTGTAAAGGAAATCTTCAGGCAACTGGATTATTAACTATTCATTCACAAATTAATAGTATGAAAAACAAAATGGATCTTCTTTCTGATAAATTTGCTGAACGTATGCTATCTAAAGAAACTAACCCTCTAGACTTATTCAAAGATCTGATTCTTCCCACCGCTCCATCAACATTAAAACTCAAGGACTTCAGCCATATAGGTGAATTTCTCAGGTTATTGCGACCTTATTTGAAATTTGCACTTTCAACTGAACGTAAAGGCGTTAATATTTTTATTTATGGTGCGCCTGGCGTGGGAAAAACAGAGTTAGTGCGATTACTAGCTCAGGATTGTGGCGTAACCTTATACGAAGTCAGTTGTGAAGATGAAGATGGAGACACGCTAAACACCAGTTCCAGATTACGGGCTTTTCAAGCCTGCCAATCAATTTTGAAAACACAAAAAACTCTACTTTTATTTGATGAAGTAGAAGATATATTCGGAGGCTCACAAGCTTCTTTCAGCAATCTTTTTTTCTTAAACAATCAAAATAACAACTCAAAAAGTTGGATTAACAGAACATTGGAAAACAACAATGTGCCAACCATCTGGTTATCTAATGATCATCGTTGCATGGACCCTGCATTTATTCGTCGGTTCGATCTAACCTTTGAGCTTCCCATTCCATCACGCAAACAAAGAGAGCGTATTCTCAGGGAACAAAGTGAAGGAATATTAAGTGAGTCATCAATAACCCGGATGGCCGATTCAGAACATCTGGCTCCCGCCATTGTATCCAGAGCATCATCCGTCATCAAATCTATACGACCTCAGTTAACCGGTGGGAAAACAAATAATGCCATTGAGCTGCTGATCAATAACACCCTGCTTGCTCAAGGTCATAAAGCAATATTATTTAATAAGACAGGCGAGCTACCCGATTATTACGACCCTGACATTGTCAATACAGATTCAAACCTTATCGCTATTGCTAAAGGTATTAAGTCATCCGGTAGCGGAACATTTTGCCTGTACGGGCCATCGGGCACGGGTAAATCAGCCTACGTTCATTGGTTAGCCAAATACCTGGAATTGCCATTACATGTCAAGAAAGCATCAGATTTATTGTCCAAATATGTGGGTGAAATGGAACAGAACCTGGCCGCTGCATTCCGTGCAGCTGAACAGGATAAAGCTATTTTATTACTGGATGAAGTTGACAGTTTTTTACAGGATAGGCGTGGTGCTAAACAAGCCTGGGAAGTCACTCAAGTTAATGAACTTTTGACCCAAATGGAGAGTTACTCAGGAATATTTTTAGCCACCACAAATTTAGTTAACAATTTAGATCAGGCAGCACTTCGCCGATTTGACCTGAAACTTCTATTTGATTATCTAAAGCCTGATCAAGCCTGGAAGCTTTACAAGCATCACAGCCAATCATTAGGCTTGAAAAAGCCTGGCACTATACAACAACATTCTGTTACCGCTATGGATATATTAACACCCGGTGATTTTGCACTGATTACTCGGCAACACCGCTTTAACCCAATTAAATCACATTCAAAGTTAATTCAATGCCTGGAGGATGAATGCGCAATGAAAGAGGTTGGTAGGAAACGGGCAATAGGTTTTATTTAAATCTCTTGGGGTTCTATTCCCCGCAGCTTGCTGCGAAACTAGGTGAATGAGTGAGTATATACACAAAAGTTATAATGTAACGGTATTGATGTACCACCTTGTTTTTCCAGCAAAATATCGAAGAGTGGTTTTTGATGATGAAGTAGATATGGTGCTACGTGAAGTCTGTATAGATATAGAGAAACGCTATGAAATAAAGTTTTTAGAGATCGGAACAGATAAAGATCATGTTCATTTTTTAGTTCAGTCGGTGCCGAGCTACAGCGTTAAAAAGATAGTGCAGATGATAAAAAGTCTGACGGCACGGGAAGTATTATCCCGCTGCCCAAGAGTAAAGAAAAAACTGTGGGGAGGAGAGTTTTGGAGTGATGGCTATTTCTCTAGCACAGTTGGTAAGCATGGAGATGAAGCGATGATAGGTAAGTATGTGAAAGGTCAAGGGGGAAAGTATCATAAACTCCATAGTGACCATCAATTGACACTTTTTTAGTGATTCGGCTCAAATACCCCGCTGCGAAGCAGGCGAGCCTAAGCGAGAGAGCTTGCTCCGGGGATTTTTATTTTTGGACAAGAAGCAATAAATGCCTGCTAAAAATTCACAATTAGGCAAAGAGTATTCTTATTCTATCGTGAATAATCTCATCTGAGCACTTCATGGAGGCTGTAAATTATTCTGTGTAACTGCCAGTTTAAATATAATCCTTTAAACGGTCTTCGAACTCAATCATAAACCGATTCAGAGCTGCTTTCCAATTTCGAATCGGCATGGTCCATTTTTTTGATGCCTCCTGAATAGCTAAATAGATGACTTTTTTTGCTGAGTCATCCGTGGGGAACACTTTTCTTTTCTTCGTTGATTTCCGAATCACACTGTTCAAAGACTCAATCGCATTGGTGGTATAAATAGCCTTCCTGATATCTTCAGGATAATTGAATAGGGTGTTGAGATTATGCCAGTGCGACCGCCAGCTTTTACTGATTTGTGGGTATTTTTCATCCCAACGTTCAGCAAATTGATCGAGTGATTTCAGGGCCTCTTCTTCAGTAACCGACTGGTAAATCTGTTTTAAGTCGGTAGTCACCGCCTTGTAATCTTTCCACGGTACAAATCGCATGGAGTTACGAACCATATGGACAATGCAGAGCTGAATCTGGGCTTCAGGATAAGCGGCTGTAATCGCCTCAGGAAAACCTTTTAAGCCATCCACACAGGCGATTAGAATATCATTTACGCCTCTATTTTGCAGCTCTGTCAGTACATTCAGCCAGAACTTGGCCCCTTCATTTTCTGACAACCACAGCCCTAATAATTCTTTATGGCCTTCCAGGTTAACGCCTAATGCCAGGTAGACTGCTTTATTGATTACCTTCTTATCCTGACGGATTTTCAGCACGATACAGTCCAGGTAAACAATCGGATAAACCGCATCCAGAGGGCTCGACTGCCAGTCAACAACCTGGTCAATGACGGCATCGGTGACTTTTGAGATAAGGCTGGCTGACACATCAGCACCGTACATTTCTTTAAAGGTCGCCACGATCTCACGCGTGGTCATCCCTTGCGCATACAGGAACAGGATTTTGTCATCCATGGCGGTGAACCGGCGCTGTTTCTTTTTAACCAGCTCTGGCTCAAATGAGCCTAAGCGATCGCGAGGTGTATTGAGTTCGAACTGACCTTCTTCGGTTTGAATGGTCTTGCTTGAGTAGCCATTACGCGAGTTTTCTGAATACACCTTCTCATGCTTCGAGTAACCTAGATGCTCGTCTAGCTCGGCGTTTAGGGCGGCTTCTACACTGATCTTTGTCAGCATTTGCCGGAACTCATTGAGATCCTGCACCGTTTTGATGTTTTTTGCTGCGGCAAGGCCTATGGCCTGGAGTTCTTCTTTATCAATCATCTATCTATCCTACCCAGTTAGGGTTAATAATAGACAGTTACACAGTTTTATTTACAGCCTCCACTTCATGCCTCATTCAGACTCATTTCATATTGCACAAGAAACTATTATATTATACCTGAATCCGTAACTTAATAGTTATTCAAGGCATTCCTCCGACATTATTCGACTGACTTTGAAACCTTTAAAAGGTCCGTTTGTACTTTATTGAAGAAATGCAGTCAATGAACCCTCTCTTGTTGGTTTCAGCACATTTTAACTGCTGATTCCTGATTTTATGAGTACCAATCCCTTGTGAGTCAATACACCTCAGTTGAAACGTATCAGGCTGTTTCCTTAGCCCGTAGGCTAAGCGTTGATACAGACTGTCCATGACATGAAAGACTTTACAGTCCCTGCCAAAGGCCAGTTTTATATAACGGGATGTTTTGCTTACTCTGGCTGCCAGATACATCAGTTCTTGCATGACCGTTTTGATTCTCCGTCTTTTGGCTTTATGCCGCCGGGTAGAACCCGGTTTGATCAATCCGTATTTGTCCGATCCAGCGTAATATATTGTACACCAGTGCACTAATCGCCAGTACCAGTGCATTGGTTGCAAATTTGCCAGAAGGTAGCTGCTCGATATCAAGGTCTGTTTTGAATTCACTGTGGAACTGCTCGGAGGTTCCATGATCAGCATATAGTTTGATGACTAGAGTTTCTGCAATGTCCAAACTTGTCCACCAGCCTTCAAGTTCGATGTCGGGGATCAGTAAAGCCTGTCCGTGTTTATCGACGGTTCTTTCACTCAGGCGAATCACCCGGCGAGCCTGATAGTCATGGCCTTGCCATGTGCGCGTGACACTTTCACTGAAGATGGCCGTTCGCTTACCCCCTCGCGAGGATGCTCCCAGCAGCCCTGTTGCTTTGCGGTTTTAAGTCATTTTTCATTATCAACCCGTCATGGATTCCACTTGATGATGAAATCAATAGCAGTTTCATCCGGGTATTGATTTTGCGTGTGCTCAAGAATAACGTCGATATTGTCTATTGAGTCATTGCCACTTGCCTGTTGCCACTAATCCGAGATAACTTTTCATCACATCGAAGTGTTTAATACTACCTGATTACCCCCAAGCCTCAGCCATCTTTAATAGACGTTGATGCATTGGTAGCGTACGAACTGCTGCATAACCTAGCCTTGGGATCATATCTTCCAAATTAAACCGACGGTTAAACCGGTAACAAAATTCTGCCAGATAACGTGGCAAATGCCTACGGCCAATCGAATGGTAAGAACCTCGCATTGAACCTTTCACATTCCCTATCATGGTGTTTACCCAAGTGAAAGTTTCTATCATGACACACGTGGGGCCACCACCTGTCACAATAGCCTGATGGCTACATCCGGTCTTCTTAACCGCCCGAAAGCAGAACAGCCCATCTGATATTACGTGACTGCCTGCTGCGATATGGCGCTCTGCCCAGTTAAAAATTGCTTCTGTTTTAAAACCGTTTAATTGAGTCATTCTCATGGCAATCGGATGTCCTTCTTCATTCGTTTGCACGGCGGCTACAAAAGGTGTTTTTCCTGAAGCACCGCGCCCTCGTTTTCCTCCATGCCTCTCACCACCCCAGTAAACATCATCTATCTGGATATGACCGGATAGTGGCTTGCTGTCATCACGTTCTTTCATGACTTGCATTAACTTGTGCTTCAGTCGCCAGGCTGCGTTATAGCTAATACCCAGTTGACGTTTCAAGCTAAGCACAGAGACTCCACTTTTGCTCTGCGTCAGCAAGTACATCCCGAGAAACCAGGTCGTAAGCGGTAACTTGGTATACTCAAAGATCGTTCCACTGGTCACGGATGTCTGGCGATGACAGTGGTGACATTGGTACAACCCTCGTGAAATTTTACAGTGGTTTTTATGCCCGCACTCAGGACACTTAAATCCATTCGGCCAACGCCAGTTGTAAAGGGCACTGTGACACTGTTCGTGCGTTCCATATTGCTTTAAAAACGCTGGTAAACTGATCCCCTTTTGAAATTGAATCTAATTTCTTGCCATGATAGTCACCTGTTGATTTATTCATGGCTATATTATATTCACCTAGTGGCTCACTAGCTGAGCCTTAGGGGTAATCAGGTAATACTATGGCGAAGGGCAACACTTTTATCCAGTTACTGGGATAAAGTTGTATACTGTTTGACCGCCTGACCGATCAGGGACAAACCACTGTGACTGATAATGTCAGCATCCGATTGTACGAGTTTGAAGCGCTTCATAATTCACTTGCAGGGTGACTTTTTGTGAAGGCTTATTTTAATCTTAAAGACTTGTTTTCACAGGGGTTGATAGCATTTTTATGCGATTTAAGTTACGGAATCAGGCTATAATTAAAAAACATATTGACCTCTTTAATATATAGGTCACTTTTTATTACCTATACCCCAATATTAGGAGTATATTAAATGTCAAATGATGATGATTTTTTAAGAAAACAAAAACAACTACATAATGAAAAATTGAAGCAACGTTCATTAAAAAATCAGCTCCAAACATTATGCGAACTTGTTAGAGAAGTTGATGAGGCATTAGAACAAGTTGACAGGTTAAAATATTATTTTAGAGAAAATAAGATAGATTGGGTCGAAGAAGCACACTCTATTTGTAGCATCTTAAAAGAATTTTGTTATTCTTCACCTGAATTTATTCAATATAAAAAAGATGGCGATAGTGATGAGTACAGTTTTGAAGAAGCTATAAATGAAGGTTTAAGTGATTTAGAAATCATTTTTATTGATTTTATTGATAATCTATATTTAACTGACCCGGTTTTAGAAACCCATATAAACGATATTGAAACTGAAATATGTATAATTGAAAACCTAGAAGAAGAACACCTTACGGAATTTGAAAACCTCAACGAAACTAAATATATAGTGGAAATGTTGGTTGATGAATACAAGGGTGCTTGTAAAGATGCTAAAGAAGCACTTACAGATTTATATAAAGCTTTGTCAAAAGATCCTTTTTACAATAATTAGACATAAAAAGTAAAGTTATGAATAACCTGAATCCGTAAATTTTCAATTTCTCATAATCTAATATGGAACCTTTAAATTGAAAATCGAAAGATTGAGAATATGACTATTACAGGTTATGGCCAATTTCTGACAATGATTATAGCCGGTAAACATAAGAATAATCTAAACACTTAAATCAAGTTTTAATCGTTGTAATACCTGACTGGGTAATGGAATACGTTCTGATATTTTTTCGGTAGTCTCATAATCGACTTTAAAAGATCCTCCCATGACGACGTTAAACCAGCGATCACGATCCATCACCACTCGATACATTTTTTCATCTTGTGTACCAGCCAAATAAGGGTAATAAACATGAATCGGATGACCAACTTTTTCAGCCTTAGCACCTATCCTGTCAACTCGACCTGTACGTTGCTCTAGATCACTTGGGTTCCACGATAGGTCATAGTGAATCAAATGCCTACAATTTAAATGCAAGTCCACACCCTCTGCTAACACGCTACTAGCAACCAATACCTCAGGATAAAATGGTGTATTAAAAGAAAGCATTAAATGCTGTCGTGACTCATTTTTTACTGAACCATTTATCAATCTGACCGCCGCGATGACAGCATCTCTCTTCTCATCTTCACCATCTTCACCATCTTCACCATCTTCACCATCTGTATCATTCTTTAGTGATATATCACCAGTTTGAATACTATCAAGCGCCTCGATATATGCCTTACGTTCTTCTGAAGTAAGGTCATCCATGAACTGAAAAAAATTTGTCAGTAATTCATTGAGTGATAACCCATGATCCACCTTGTACTCAAAAGCCTTATATAAAGTCTCCGGCTTCACTCTACTACCTGCATACTCAAAATAACGCACTAAAAATGTAGGCGTTCTCATAAAGCGGTGAATGATATCTAGCAGTAAGTCATGTTGATCTTTAAGATTATGAAATGGGCTTATTAACTCTTCAATTATCTCCTCTGCTCGATTACGGAGTCTAGATCCTTCTCGAAAGCGAACACCCATGTTACGTAATTTTTCTTCCACGTCTGCTATGTCACACGATAACTTAATTGCGGCTTGCTCATAAAGTTTTTCACGAATCTTATGAGAGATGTGTGTTCTAAGCGCGCGACCTGTTTTTACATAGTGACAAAAAACCAGTACTTTTTCACCCTTACCCCACAAATCGACAACCTTATCAACGATTGGCCCAATTTTAGGGTGCAACTCAGACAAAACACTACCATCTGGCCTGATAGCTTTTTGTATATGCCGAAGATACCAATTGGTATCTGAGCCTATTTCAATTTGTTCATCGTTAATATCATCATCTATTTCAGCAGCATTCCTTCCATCAATTATATTTTTCCTTGTTTCTAAGAATGTCTCATAACTTGATGCCAGCCCTTCTGCAGTGACTGGTCTTTTGCTAGGTGTCAGAGCAACAAACCTTGCCGCAAGAAGGAATGGCAAAGCAGTTTCCCCTTCTATTAGCAACCCTTCACTTTCAATATCTGTGTGAGTATCATCATGATCAACGACTGCCCGCCCGGTTAATTTACGTCTTCGTGGGATATCGATTAATTTTGGTGTAAGACTTCCTGGCCGCATATGTCTTACCACAAGTAGCTTTAGTACATCGTTGGCAGCATTCAGAGAATCTGCAGACAAACTAATAATTTCCTGAACTCTGCCAACAGGATCACTGTTTACATCACTTTCCTCTACAGCTTGCCACCAGTCATCAATTTCATTATTGGAAAATACCCTTCCATTAAAATTCAGCTCACTATCATCAAGCTTGCCCCATTTTCTTTCTAATAACTTTGTTTTCTTCTGAGATTCATCCAGCTTTTCACGTAA
>CALCSG010000026.1 GCA_937894085.1 uncultured Gammaproteobacteria bacterium
TTTCAGAGCCAGAAACTGCCTTGTCACCCATCCAGTCGCCAGAGGCAACACAACTGGCTGCATCTGTACTTGACCAGCTAAGTATTGTCGAACCATTACTTTCGACAGAAGTAGAACTTGTCGATAATGTCACTGTAGGATCTGGCGTAATATCAAAAAAGATCCAACGCTGGTTGTCGCCACCAAAATCTTCCCACTGATAAACATTGGTGTTGCCAGGATAAGAATCGACTGTCTTATCACGGTCACCGGTACCAGTAGTAATCAACCACTTATCACCTTCGTCAATGACACGAAATTGCTGACTTGGGCGATTGTCACAGCTCAACTGCACTATATTGCCGCCGTCTTCCACCGAACTGTCTTCTACATTAAGGCAAAGACCACTATGTTCAAATTGTAAGTTATAGGTATCCGGCACATTATCCACAGAAATAAAATGAATGAGTTGATTATCTTGCAGATAGACACATGCACCGGAATTGACATTGGTATTATCTGCAAGACTACTGCCCTCGACCTGAATACACAGATCGGTACGCAAATTCTGCAGTTGACCTGAGAATGGCACAATATCAGGAACAGTTACATTAACCGAATAATTCGCTGTGCCACCAGCCCCGGAACAACTCAGGTTATAAACACTGTCCGTAATAATTGAGCTGATGATTTCAGAGCCAGAAACTGCCTTGTCACCCATCCAGTCGCCAGAGGCAACACAACTAGATGCACCTGTACTTGACCAGCTAAGTGTTGTCGAACCATTACTTTCGACAGAAGTCGAACTTGTCGATAATGTCACCGTGGGAAGTTCAGGATTTACAACAGTTACATTAACCGAATAATTAGCTGTACCGCCTGTACCCGAACAACTCAAAATAAATGTGCTGTTATTAGTTAAAGAATTTATTGCCTCAGACCCTGAAGTACTTTTACTTCCCGCCCAGTCTCCTGAAGCAATACAGGAAGACGCATTAGTGGAAGTCCAGTTAAGTAAAGTCGAACCATTAAAGCTAACAATTTCTGAGGATGCCTGCATAGAAATTACTGGAATGGGTAATTGAGAGCTATTTACTATAATATTTACTGATTTAGTCGTCTCGCCATTGGCCCCGGAACAAGTTAATGAATACGTCGCATCTTCAGTAAGAGGCCCAACCGTTTCACTACCTGCTATTTCTTTAGCACCGCTCCAAACCCCAGAGGCCACACAATTAGTAGCATTCGTAGATGACCAACTAAGATTAATGCTTTCATTGATAGAAACATTATAAGAGTCGCTAATTAGATTTATAGATGGGGCTTCTTTAGTCGAGAGAACCCCTGCAATAGAAGGTTGTGATTCTTCAGAACCACCACAACCGCTCAGAATTAACGTTATTATAAAATATAATAACAGGCTTTTTAAATAATATGACATTTCTCTGGTTCCGTAAAAAAGTTAAAAAGCATAAATCATGCTATAAACTTTGCTTATGACTATCTAGATGACTGTTAACCTGATATTTAACTGGTCTAAGCATGCAGTAGGCTGCCAGCTATAGAAATGCTCGTATATATAGGTGGTATATTGATATCTAGCGGCTGCAAAAAAAAAGCACAAAACTGATAACAAAGTATTTCGTTCCAGTTCTGCACCTAATTTACAGTTCTGGTAACCCGGCTGCCTTAGCAATAAAATTGCTTTAAACCCGTGGTTTTGCGTCCCACCCTTTCGACTGGTTTGCCTTTATCAGACAATGTTAATATAGCTTATTAATTTGTTTTTTCAATACCATTGTGACGTAGTTCACAGCAATTAAATATATACGGTAGTCATTAACGAATAAGCGGTATTTTAGAAAAGTTAACCGATAATTTTCCTGCTAAATATGAACTATGAATTCCTGGGTAGAAAGATAATTAGATAATTAACCAGAAACTCAAAAGCAACACTCTGAATATCCTTTGGTTAATAAACAATGATCTTAAAAGTATTACTGAGGAATAAAAAAACCGCCTATGGCGGTTTTTTTATCAAACAAATATCTCACTACTCAGAGAGTAGCCAGGATAGTTAGTTGTTCTGAATCACGATACTAGGGAATGCAGCAGAATGATCTTTTGCTTTAGTGGCCAGTTTGGCAGCTGTCTTACGGGCTATTTCACGATAGATCTGGCTCACCTTGCTATCCGGCATAGAAGCTACAGTCGGGTTTCCACTATCGGCATGTTCACGAATTTTGATATCCAGTGGTAAGGCCCCAAGGAAATCAACTCCGTACTGTTCTGCCATGCGCTGCCCGCCGCCTTCACCGAAAATATGCTCGGCATGACCGCATTCACTACAGATGTGAATAGACATGTTTTCAACAATACCCAGAACCGGTACTTCAACTTTTTCAAACATCTTCAGACCCTTACGGGCATCCAGCAGCGCTATATCCTGTGGAGTTGTTACGATAACTGCACCACTGACTGGAATTTTTTGCGCCAGTGTCAGCTGAATATCACCAGTTCCAGGTGGTAAATCGATTATCATGTAATCGATATTGGTCCAGTTAGTATCGTTTAATAATTGCTCAAGGGCCTGAGTAACCATCGGTCCACGCCAGATCATCGGGGTATCTTCTTCAACCAGGTAACCGATCGACATAGACTGGATACCATGCCCTACTTTTGGCTCAAGGCTCTTGCCATCGATAGATTCAGGCTGCCCGGTACAACCCAGCATACGCGGCATACTTGGACCATAAATATCAGCATCCAGAATACCCACTGTTGCGCCTTCAGCCTGCAGGGCAAGTGCAAGGTTAACCGCAGTGGTTGATTTACCCACACCACCTTTGCCCGAAGCGACAGCAATGATATTTTTAATGCCTTCCTGAGGCTTTAAATTCTGCTGAACTGCATGCGATACAATCTTGCTTGAGACTTTGACGTCAACTGACTCGACACCATCCAGAGCTGAAACTTTTTCAGAAACCAGTGACTTTAATTCATCAAAATAACCCGCTGCTGGGTAACCCAGTACGATATTGACGCTAACTTTCCCGCCATCAATTTCTATCGATTTGATTGATTTAGTGACTGCCAGATCTCTTTCGGTATTAACATCAATGATGCTACCTATTGCAGCTTTAACTTGTTCTTTGGTAATGGACATAAAGATACCTTATCAACGGATTATTCATAAATAGCGCTGCATTCTACATTAGCTAAAACTAATATTTAACCATTAATTTCCGATGGTTTTACTCAGTTATTCAATATGACTCTATACAGGCGTAGATGCAGCACATAAAATAGCCTGTATTGACACACCCGAATCCAATCATTCTTAATGAGTTCCGAATAAATGAGTTCAGATACACGCAAAATTGTAGTTACCAGCGCACTTCCTTACGCAAATGGCCCTATTCATATCGGTCATATGGTGGAATACACACAAACGGACATATGGGTACGCTTCCAGAAATTACAAGGCAATGAATGCATTTATGTATGTGCCGATGATGCCCATGGAACACCGATAATGTTAAGTGCACAGGCTGCAGGCATTACCCCGGAAGCTTTAATTGATCGTGTAAAAATCGAACATGAGGCTGATTTTGCCGATTTTGGTATTGGCTTTGATAACTTTCACAGCACCCATTCAGAAGAAAACAAATATTTTGCGACCTATATTTACAGCCAGTTAAAACAGGCCGGTCATATTGCTACCCGCACCATTTCACAGTCTTACGACCCGAAGGCAGAAATGTTTCTACCCGACCGTTTCATCAAGGGCGAATGTCCAAACTGTGGAGCGGCAGATCAATATGGTGATAACTGCGAAGTTTGTGGAGCGACCTATGATCCGACGGAACTGAAAAATCCACGCTCAGTAGTTACCGGTGAAACCCCGGTTGAAAAGGATTCTGAACAGTATTTCTTTAAACTGGGCGATTATTCCGACATGCTGAAAGAATGGACGCGTGCTGGCCATATTCAGAAAGAAATAGCCAATAAGATGGATGAATGGCTGGAAGATGGTTTGCGCGACTGGGATATTTCGCGTAACGCGCCTTACTGGGGATTTGAAATACCGGATGCCCCCGGCAAATATTTCTATGTGTGGATGGACGCCCCTATCGGTTACCTGGCCAGTTTTAAAAACTGGTGCGATAAAACCGGGCATGACTTTGATGAGTACTGGTCAGCCGATAGCAAAGCCGAGTTGTATCATTTCATAGGAAAAGACATTGCCAGATTCCACACCCTGTTCTTTCCTGCCATGTTACACGGTGCTGGTTTCCGCAAACCAACAGCAGTTTACTGCCATGGATTCCTTACCGTTGATGGACAGAAAATGTCCAAATCGCGCGGCACCAATATTAAGGCAAGAACCTATCTCGATCATTTAAACCCGGAATACCTGCGTTACTATTTTGCCGCCAAACTGGGGGCAGGCATAGATGATATAGACCTCAACCTTGAAGATTTTATGGCACGTGTTAATTCCGATCTGGTGGGTAAAGTGGTTAATATCGCCAGTCGTTGCGCCGGCTTCATCGTTAAAAAATTCGATGGAAAACTGAGCGATTCCATCAGTGACGAAACCCTCAATCAAAAATTTCTGGCAGCTGCCGAATCAATTGCAAAAGATTACGAGGGCCGTGAATTCGGCAAAGCAATGCGTGAAATCATGTCACTGGCAGACCTGGCTAATCAATACATCGATGAACAGGAGCCCTGGGTTCGCATTAAAGATGAAAACCTGCAACAGAATGTGCAGGACACCTGCAGCATCGGCATTAACTGTTTCCGCCAGTTAATTATTTTACTCAAACCTGTATTACCGAAGCTGGCCAAACAGGCCGAAACTTTCCTCAATGTAGAAGATCTGCAATGGTCTGATCTGGGTAATAACTTAACTGGACATAGCATCAATAAATTCAAGCCATTAATGACTCGTATAGAAAAAGACAGTATAGATGCAATTATTGAAGCCAGTAAAGAAGCTAAACAAAGCGATAATAAAATAGATCCACAGATTTCCAGTTCCGATATTGAACCTATAGCCGCCGAAATTAGCTTTGAAGATTTTGCCAAACTGGATTTACGCGTAGCTCGAATTGTCGAAGCCAAAGCCGTCGAAAAGGCAGACAAACTATTACAGTTAACGCTGGATATCGGGCTTGAACAACGCAATGTTTTTGCAGGCATTAAATCAGCCTATCAACCCGAGCAACTGGAAGGCAAGCTGACGGTCATGGTGGCGAACCTGGCGCCTCGAAAAATGCGTTTTGGACTATCTGAGGGAATGGTTCTGGCTGCCGGTCCCGGCGGCAAAGAGATTTATATTTTAAATCCTGATGACGGTGCAAAACCTGGTATGCGCATTAAGTAACAATGTTAGCGCCTGAACAAAAGAGAGTATAAAAAATGAAAGACATTCTTGAAAAATACGTAGGGCAGGAGCTCGGCATTAATATCGAGCGCCCGTTGAGAATTGATTCTGTTACCTTAAAATCAGTGCATGAACATTATTTTTCTGTGGTTGATGAAAATAAGGGATATACCCATCACTTTTCGTACAACTGCATCATTCAAATTATCGAGCATCCCGATGGCATCGATGTTGGCGGTTTATTCGAACATAAAAAACATTTCAACCTGGTGATCAAGGTTGGTCACATTCCAGAATTCACTCCCATGTAACTCGCCAGAAGATAACAGTGATTGAGCAACCTGCCAGAATTTTTCTGTTAAGTCACATGCGTGCCTTTAGCAGTTTAATCGGACATATTCTCGGTTCTCATCCTGATATCAATGGATATTACGAGATGCATATCAATTATCAACACATTGATAACTTACGGCAACAGGAACACTTATACCTGCAACAGGAAACGTATAAACCCGGCAGTCACTTACTGTTCGACAAACTGTTACACAATAGTTATGAACTGGATTTAACGCGCTTAAACTTGCATCAACCACGCTTACTGGTAGCACTCAGATCAGCACAACCAACCATAAAAAGTATTGTTAATTTATTTCAACAGAAAGAAGGAAATAACCGTTATGCAGATCCGCATGAGGCCACACAATATTACATACAACGTTTGCAGAAACTGAGTGAATTTTGCATCACTAATCAAAATGCTTATTATTATTTTGATGCCGAACTAATACAGAGCGATACTCAGGACATGCTATCAACTCTTACGCGTTGGCTGCAACTGGATACACCCTTGAGTAAAGATTACCAGCTATTTTCACAAACTGGCAAACCACGGGCAGGTGATTCATCCACCGTCATACAAAGCGGCAGGATCGTAAAAGAATCCACTAACTATTCGCGCATTGAACTGGATGAAGCTTTACTCATTCTCGCGCAAGAGGCTTACACAAATCATAGGAGCATTTTCATAGAAAATGCGCTTGAACAGAAAACCGTCAACAGCAAAAACAATGTGCTCAACCATTAATTATAAAACCTGTCAAATATCAGGGCTAACAATCCTCACAACAACAAATAGTTTCAAGACTGAGCATTGATAGTTACATTTAAAGCTTTAAACCTTTTTCAAAAAACAGTTAAATTAACACCATAAAGCTCATATTTCGGATATTCGCTACCTTTAACCATTCAACTCCTGGCAGCTAGAATGAATACGGAATTACAGCAAAGGTCGTCATTGAAGTAATATCTTGACTTATCAGCTGGACGCCTGTAGTGTGCCGTCCAGCTAGAAAGAAAGTCCTTGTTTTACACTCTCCATTTCGTCGTTTTATTCGTAATCCCCGTCCTGTAGTTTTTTAAGTTCGAGTCTATTATTTCGCTATTAACGCCTATTAAAGGCACACTTATTTTTAATTTTTCAGGATATTATTATGTCTAATACAGTAAACGGAACCGTTAAGTGGTTCAACGAATCTAAAGGTTTTGGTTTTATCGAGCAGGAATCTGGTCCAGATGTCTTCGCTCACTTCAGTGCAATCGCCAGTGATGGCTTTAAAACTCTGGCAGAAGGCCAGCGGGTTGAGTTTATCGTAACTCAGGGCGCTAAAGGTCCTCAAGCTGAGAATATTGTAGCTGTTTAACAATACGGTCCAGCTATTACTTAATTTCATTAAGTGATAGCTAAACCAGCTTTAATCTAAAAGGCAACCCTCAGGGGTTGCCTTTTTTATTTGAAAATCAATTTAAAAATATGGTTATGAAAAACCATCACTGTCAGCAGAAAATTTCCCCCCTTAACTAAACAAGCTATCCCACACCTCTCTTTGATGCCGATAACTTAGTAATGCCTGAATAATTTGCCGCTTACGTTGTTCTCTATGGTTGGTTGAAAGAATTTGAAGATAGGCTTCGGACTGCCCTCC
>CALCSG010000027.1 GCA_937894085.1 uncultured Gammaproteobacteria bacterium
GCAATGGATATTAATAATTTCACCTGCGCACAGGGTGGATGTCATCAGGGATATCCTGATCGACTTGAAAAAGCCCTGATGAATACCGAAGCGGGTAAAATTCAGGGTAATTTGCATACCTGGGGCATTCCTGAAGTTCAGAATTACCGTGTTCCATGGGGTAATTATGATATCAAGGATGGCGACGGACCAATTCCTTCAGTAGGAACTCCTGAATACAAGGAGTATATGAAGGCTATGATGGCAGCCCACAAGGAACAGTTTCCCTCAGAACTCAAACAGATTCCTAACCCGACAGTTGAAGAGATCGAAAAAGATCCAAAGCTTGCAGGTTTTACCTATCAGCGCCAGCAATGCCAACGTTGTCATGTCACTGTTAAAGGACGTGAAAAGCGTGGAGATTACCGCGGACAGGGTTGTTCTTCATGTCATATTCCTTATGGCAACGAAGGCATCTATCAGGGTAATGATCCTACCATCGATAAAACACAGAAAGGACATCTTTTAGTTCACACCATTCAGGCCACCAGAAAGTCCAAGGTTACGGCTGGTGATGTGACTTATTCCGGTATTCCTGTTGAAACCTGTAACTCCTGTCACAACCGTGGCAAGCGTATTGGTGTTACCTATCAGGGCTTAATGGAGTTTCCTTATGGAAGTCCTTATGACGAAAATGGTAATAAGCAACCTAAGCTACATACCAAACAGTACCTGTTTATCTCGGATGATTTACATCATCAAATCAAGAGTCGGCCAGAAAATCCGAAAGGTGGCCTGCTGTGTCAGGATTGTCATACATCTATAGATATGCACGGCGATGGAAACATTTTTGGAACAACCCTCGCCCAGGTAGAAATTGAATGTGAAGATTGTCATGGGACACCGAAACAATATCCATGGGAATTGCCGATGGGTTATGGCGAAGAGTTCCAGCAACCGCTGAGCAATAAGGAACGCGGGTTATCCAAAACACCGTCAACTGAAACCATGCAATTTGCAACTACCTATCCCGGTAAAGATGGATACCTGAAAACGACTCGTGGTAATCCATTTGGCAATGTAGTAAAGGATGGCAAAAAAGTCATCATGCACTCAGCAACTGGCACAGATTTTCAGGTGCCATTATTGAAGCAGTTATCTGTGGATCATGCCTGGAAGAATCAGGATGCAGAAGTGGCTATGTCGAAAGTAGCAAAACATGCAGAAAGTCTGGAATGTTATGCCTGTCATGCTTCCTGGGTGCCACAGTGCTATGGTTGTCATGTTAAGGCCGATTACAGCATGGGTAAAGATGGTAAGCAGAAGCATGATACCGACTGGATAGCCTCCGGTTCTGTGCGTAATCCAGATGGTTCTACTGCAGAGTCTCCACTGGGTGTGAAAGGTATTCAGAGCCCAGGTGTTATATCTGAAACACGTTCCTACCTGCGCTGGGAAGAACCAGTACTGGGTATCAATGGTGAAGGTCGGGTCACTCCGTTGATGCCTGGCTGTCAAATTGTTTACACGGTTATTGATAGTAAGGGTAAGACTATTGCGTTGAATCAGATGGCAGAATCTGAAGATGAGCGAGTGGCACTGGGTCAGGAGCGTACACCTTTAGCGATAGATATGGCACCGGTTCAACCGCACTCAGCGCAACGTAAGGCGAGAACCTGTGAATCATGCCATAACAACCCGAAAGCAATGGGTTACGGAATTTCCGGTGGTGTATTTCAGGCACGTTACCCTGAAAATATCGTAGAAGATCTGATCGATCAGAAAACAGGTCAGGTAATACCCGGTACCTTCCAGGTTCAAATACCGCAGATAAAACAGCTCGATTTTGACTGGTCAACCATTATTAAAGATGGTCAGCAGGTACAAACTGTTGGAACACACTGGCCTCTGTCGCGTGCTTTACCGAAGGAAATGCGTGATGCAATGGATCGCACCGGTCTGTGCATGGGTTGTCACCGTGAAATGAGCAATGCCGAGCTATGGAATAAGGTAGCTACGCCTGGACGTTTGAACGATCAACAGCATATTGAGTTGATGAACAAGCTGTTCAGGGCTTATGCTTCTGATTTGAGTAATAAGAAGTAAACTAATACCGGCTCACCTGGCAACCAGGTGAGCCGGTTTTAATCTTTAAAATTTATTTCAATAAGAGTTAAGCATATGAACTCGTTAAAATTTTCAATACTACTTAGTTTTTTTATATTACCGGTTTTTGCATCCACAATTTATGCGGAAACCATCGAAAAGCCACATAGCATTACAAAAAGGGTTGAGCAGGATAAGCCATTGCCGAGTCTGCGTGAAGGTGGTGCTCATGGTAGTCATAACCCACATGCCAAACTAACCCCGCAGATGCATGTACAGGTCGCACTAAAGCATAAAGCAGAAGGGCGTATGGGAGAGGCGTTCGTAGCGCTTGATCAGGCCATTTCAATGAATAGCCAGAGTGCCGAATTATTCGCGGTAAGGGGAAGTTTCTATCTGGAGCAAAATAATTTATCACCGGCGCTCAGCGATTTTGAATCGGCATTAAAAATTGAACCGGATAGCCCCGCTATATTAACTAATCGGGCGCAGGCTTACCGTCAATTTGGACGTATTCGTGAAGCACTGCAGGATCTGGATAAGGCGATAGCGTTAAATCCGGATTTGATGGCTGCCTACTTTAACCGGGGTGCTATTCACTATAGCAGTGGGGAATTTGAACTGGCGCTGAAAGATTTCGATGCCTGCATCGCCATTGACCCGCACGCCGCCGGACCCTATTTTAACCGGGCTTCGTCGAAAGATGCATCGGGTGATCATCAGGGTGCCATTGAGGATATCAAGCGCTTTATGGAAATGGCCGATAACAGTCAATGGAAAACGACTGCTCAACAGTTGCTGGAAAAATGGCAGTCAGCTCTGCCGGGTTCAGATGATGTTAACAGTGAGTCCTGATTTTTATGACTTCTGTTAAACTGAAATCTATACTGTTTTTGTGGCTGCTGCTACCGCTACAGGTTCTGTCAAATCAACCTGAAAACTCATTTGATGATTTATTAAATGAGGCGGGATTAACCCTTGTACTACCCGCAAATTTTAGTCAGCAGGCTATTCAGCAAAATGAATTGTTTCCATACGAGCATGCGCTCAGGCATGAAAATAATACCCTGGAAATTCGTTATGCTATCCGGCCATTATCGCGCATGGAAATAAATTATCAGGATCCCCATAGTTCAGCGCCTGAACCGAACCATATTTTTAGCATGATGTTTACAGCTCTTATCGGCCGACTTTCAAATGGAGGTAGCAGCCCTCATCGTGAATATCAACTGGAAGAGGCACAACAAAAATTTAATGCAGACTGGGCGGCAATTTCTGTATTTGATATTGAGGAGGAATATTCTTCTGACTATAAACAGGCTTTTTTAGTCGCTTTACACAAGAATAACTTATCCGATGCTTACCTGGTTATACTGTTTAATGACTATGAGCAAAGTAAACCGCTGTTAGATCAGGCGATACAAAGTCTGCAGTTCAAGTAATCAATTAAGCCCGGCTTAAATTGAACCTGAAAACGCAGTTGAATCACAAAAGGCTACGCAACATCTTGATGCACCTGATAAAATCAAAAACACGCTCTTCATCAATCAGGTGACAACGGTGTTTTTGATTTCACCATGCACATCAACCTGTTACGCTTCTTTTTCGCGCTCAACTGCGTTTTCAGGTTGAAACATCATCTTGACGCATGGATGCAGGGACTATTTCTTCCAGCGTAAAACCCGTTATGTCACGGATACTGCGCCACAGATAATACAGAATGGCAATCATCATTACCATTGAGGGAATCGCTATCATCGGGTAACTGAGCAGCGTCAGGCGACCAAGTTCTTCATTAAATGCCGCGCTACCGGAAGGACTGGTGACGATCCATTTTGCCAGGATGTAATTCATCACCGAGGAAAAGAAAAAAGTACTACCCAGTAGATAAGTGGCTTTCATTAAACGAGCTTCAAATTCGACGCTATTGCCTGATTCATCAAGACGTTGTCTGATTTTATCAACATCCAGCACTTTAGGGTTGTAAAGCATTGTTTTAATTAATGGATAGCGTGTTCGGGTGGAGACCAGAACTGCAATTCCAATAATTCCGGGAATTGCGGCTTCCTTGATAGCCAGCCATTGCGTATCCAGTTGCAATAGGCCAATACCGCCTGTAAGTAGTACACTGATTAATCCAAGCAGAGCTAAAAAATTGAATTTTTTATATCTGATCAGCTCGAATAGACCCCAGCCTAACGGTAATGACAAAGCCAGTATTAATGCGCCACTCGCACCCAGACCACTTTCGCCGCTCATTTTCATTAAGATGATGGATGGAATTACTATGCTAATCATCATATCCACTATAGGTCGTGGTTTATGTTGAGCAATTGTATGTGAGTCAGTGCCGGAGGTTTTATTCATCTGGAATCTCTAATAATATAATCAAGTTTTATAAACGTTTGACAGGTAGTTTATCGCCTATCCAGCTGGTAATACCATTACGCACATTATAGACCTGTGTATAGCCCATTTGTTCAACCAGGTGGCGAGCCAGTACATCGGTACGGTTGCCTGTACGACAGATGAGAATTACCGGGTCATCTTTACCTACTTTTTCACTAAATCGTTCGAAAAACTGCGGTTTCAGGCGACCGCTTCCATCTACAAAGGTGAGTAACCTGCTATTCTCAATGACGCCCGTCTGTTTCCATTCGTCGACACGGCGTATGTCATAAACAGGCACTTTGTGCTGCTGCAGCATGGTTTCTAACTGCTCATTATTCAGGTTGGTATAGGGTGGTTCACTACAGGCTGATAATGTAATGAGAAATAATAAAATACCGGTTATGCGAAAAATCATTGTTAAAGCTCCAGCTACAGTGGCTGATTAATGGAATAAAATTATCAGGGTTGATGGTTTAATACGACCCGTTATTTTATCAAATACACTCAAAGTTAAACTGGTACATATAAAAAGGAATTGATTGATAAAGCGATAAATTTTAAACCTGGCAGTAATTCTGAAAGCTTTTCATTTTCAGGCTTTGTCTACAGTGTATCTGAAGATAAACTCCTGCTATTTTGTGGAGTGGATGAGAGCAGCAAACTATCCAAAAGAAATACAATTACGGCCTTCATCTTTTGAATGATAAAGCGCACTATCAGCATGCTTCATCATGTCAGTCAGGCTGTCACCGGGTTGCCGTTGTGAAATACCGATACTAATCGTTACCGGTTCTTTAATCATTTCAAAGCTGATCTCGCTAACTGCTAACCTCACTCTTTCTGCCGTTGATTTCGCTGTTTCAAGGTCACTTTCAATAAATAGAATAACAAATTCTTCACCGCCCCAACGTGCCACGAAGTCACTACTTCTAATAGTTTTACTGATGCATGCCGCTATTCGAGTTAATACAATATCACCAGTATGATGGCCATAAATATCATTAACACGCTTAAAGCAGTCAATATCACAAAAAGCAATACACAGTTCAGAACCAGTTCGTTGAGCGCGTTTGAATTCTCTTTCAGCCTCTTTTTCAAAAAATCTGCGATTAGGGATATCTGTCAATACATCGGTAAGCATAAGATGAGTAATTTTCTCTTCTTTGACCTTTAATGCCTTATTCATTTCCTGCAGTTCATGAGTTCTTTCTTCAACCCTCTGCTCCAGCTGTTTGTTTGTAACCGATAGTTCAATCGATAATCTTTTCTTTTGCCGGGAATAAAAAATGAGTAATGCCGTGGTTAGCCCTTGAATAACTATAACCATTAAAACGCCAATAATTTCATAAAAATATTTATCAAGAAGGTCTGGGTTCTGATTTATTACTTCTGCCCCATCAGGCAAACTGTCGCTATCAATTCCAAATTTCTGTAAATAATTCCAGTCAAACAGTGTTGTACTAATAGCAGGAACGATTCTTGGCGGACTAAATGGGCCAGACTGAAAAGCCAGCATACTTTCCTGCACCATTTGTATACCGACATTTTCACCTTTTGCTACAACCCCACCGGTAGCGCCCGAACCCAGCATGGTTTCGTGAAAAGCATAGATAGGAAATGCTGCCTGATTAGCAATTACCTGTAGTGCATCCTCCGGGATTAAACGTTTTCCCCTGCCGTCACTAAAAATAAGATTAAAGAAACCTACCGAATTCCGCGGTAAGCTTTTAACTGTTTTAACAAGTTCATCAAGCGGCATATCCAGTCGCTTTACATTAATATTTGAATGTCTGGAAATACTTTTTTCCACCAGGTCCATTGATAATATAGATCCAGGGTGTGTCGCATCACCTATCAGGAAAGCTGTTTTCGGATGAGTCAAACTAAGTGCCATATCGACCGTCTTAGCCATATTTTGCTGATATTGAATAAAGCTAAAGGCTTGCGGTTTAAAATCTAACGGAATAGAGCGTGTTTCTCCAACCATAGGTACATCTGGCATGATTGGAAAAATATAATTATTGTAAAAAGAAAAGATGACCGGCGAACCGGAAACAGCAATTACATCGGGTTTACTATTTTTAAACTGTTCAGCTTTACTTCGGTAATACTGATCCAGTTTTTGCGGATCGGTAAATCTTTCGTCTTCTACAGACTGAATATCCAGCAGGATTGTTAGAGGGTTTCTGACTGCTTCAAAAGCCAGTCCATCAACCTTGGATTTTACATAAGGGTAAGTCACATCCAGAGAAAGCAGTACTAATATACGAACTTCTTCCCTGGCAAACACTGGCACATTAGCGCACAGTAAGGAAAGTAAAAATAAAAAAAGTGATAGTGATGACTTATTAATAGTGGTTACTTCAGTAATTATGCACCCATTTTATGGGGGTAACATTTCTACAGGCAATTGAAAAGTTGCACCGCTTTTTTTAGTTTAGCATAGATAAAAAACAATGCAGATTTAGCCAGGAAGTCTGTCTGAGCTGGATGGTCGTAGGGAGGGAATGATATTTTGCTCCCATAGGCCATGCCAGGATAGATTTATCGATCATTAATGAAATATATCCATTTATTTCAACTCATGGGTCACTTTGCGGTTCCACTCTAACCCTGGCAGGCTGTATAGAGTGATGCATGACAAACATGCTATTCAAACTTCATTAGTTTCAATTTATGACTACTTTGCCCTGTTCATGTTTCGGTCGTAGGACACTGTTTGTTTTGATCGGGGTTTGCCCTGCAGGGTGAAATCAACGTATGAATATTTTATTTTTGTGAAAGCGAATGTAATAATTTCTTTCGGTTCAGCTTCACCTTCTGAATCAAAAGAATATTCCATTATATAAGCATCGTATAATTCATATTCCATGTAAGTTTTGACGATGGATCCGATATCTCTGGTAAATTTAAAATTCGCGGTTGTGAAGTGATCGCCTTTAAATGAAGCCTGCAGCAGAGATGGTGATGAAATATCAACAAATTTAGAAACCATTACATTGCTCAAAGTTGCTGGTTTATGAGCCGTATCATGCCCATATTGCTTGTCTCTACTGGCATTAAAATTGAAAGACTCAATCTTAATATGGTCCTCAAAACCTTTGGACGTCACATCACCTTTAATATCAACATCTTTAAGCTCTAGATAAATACTCATTTGATAATCCATTTAATAGTAATTAAGTCCGTAACTCTAGACTTAAGTACTATGCATTTCAATAAAGTTTTTATTGTCTTAAGCCTGAATCCGTAGCTCCCTTCGTCATGAGTTACCGGTTCAAGTTAAAGATAAAGTATAAAAATTTACTAATCTGCTTTAATTATTCAGGGTCGTTACCTGCTAGCGATAGCCAGGATCTCAACACTTGGTGGCACCGCATCATACATTACTTTGAAACGGTTAATCCGCTCTCCGTCGTTATGCATACCATCGACAAAACCGGGTTGAGTCGACTGATAAAGCAGCCTGCTTTCAACACTGTAAGGCCCATTCTGAGCGGTAATATTAACCTGATAATGCACGGTATCAGCACCGCAACCTTCTGCCGAATTCACACAGTTAAAATCATTATCGCCAGTAACTCCTGCCGGAATGGTCTGTGTCTCAATTGTGGCAGCTTTGCTACTGGTAAAACCTGATGGCGGAATACGGTTATCTTTCAGGTAACTGGAACCCTGCAATAGAGTATGGGTGATTTGGTTATTCACATCTCCCAGCACGGTTTCATAGATTGCTACCTGCGATTGATCATTGATGACATCCCGGTGCTGTTCATAACATAACTGACTATCGAAACCTTCCAGTTTATGAGCAGACATACAATCCGCCTTCAGGCGCATTTCGTCAGTTGAGATATAGCCCCTGTCATCGGGTTTTCCTGATTCAAAGATAATATTCGCGTCTTTATCTTTAACCGTTACCTGCAGCCACATGCGACGACTGGGATAGGCCGATGGCATCTTGTGACCAGCATGATTGGTAATTTCTATCGCAAATTGTAGATTATTGTCAATTTGTGAAGGCGCAGAAATTGCGATTGATGTTGCACTGTTCAGGAAGTTTCGTGTCTCAGAAATCTGATTATTAAAGCCTGAAACCGATGTTGAAGCTTCCAGTCCAAGTTCGCCCCGATAGTCACGCAAAATTTCCAGAAGATGGGCATTTCCACCAGGCAATGTATGTTGTGCATAAGGTGTGCGATTCGGTGCCGACCTGGGCTGCAGGCTTATCGCAGTAGTATAGCCGGCTTCGGGTTCGGCCATATGGCAATCCTGACATTGAGCTTCCTGTGCCTGCCCGGTCGCAAACACACTATTTTGCCATTCCAGGTAAGGCCCCTGTTCCAGAAAACTGTTGCCAGTCGGTATGCCTGTTTGCGGATCAAGTGTAGGTGTATACAGCGTATGGCAGGTCGCACAAAGAGTAGATTGCGAAATATGTGCACCCTCGGTTGGTTTGTGTCCTGTCTGGGTAAACATATTATTTCCTGTCGGGCTTCCGTACTGGCCGTATATTTTTTTGTAATCCGTATTTGAAGGGTCACTTATAATTGTAAACCCACCTGAAAATGAAGAAGCTGTTCCAAGGTTACCAGCATCTATCTGATGACACACCGTACAACTGACACCTGCTCTGGAATGCATTTCTGTTTGTGCCGTATCAAAACGGTAATGACCATCTATATCGAGATTTAAGTCATTATCATGTGCGTGTGTACTACCCATAGGTGCATGGCAACGTGTACAGGTATCTTCGATTAAACCCGACAGGTGAGGAAAACTATTAACTTCATCTTCGACTGCGGCCTGCCAGTAAGGATCGGCAAATGCATTTGCCATCACACTGTGCTTCCACTGTGTTCCCGGACTGATGTCTTTACCTGAATAAGTCAGCGTAGGGTTAGATGCTTTATGGCAAGTTGCACCGCAGGTAGCGGCGTTGGTAAATTCACCTATCTGAGACCAGTTGTGATCATAAGCACTATCTGTCGTTATGCTGTCACGATCAATAATAGTGCCTGTTGCGGTATCCTCGACTATGTCAGCATGTTGCGGGTTATCAAGTACAAGAAACATATTCCTGCTACTGAGTGTTGTTGCGGCAGGGTTAACCAGTACAGGGACAGAAACAAATTTGCGTTTTTCACCGGGTGAAAATATCAGTGTTCCACTGCTAGCCGTATAATCCGTAGCGGCTACAGCATTGCCATTTTCAGTATGAAAATCGATACTGACTGTTTCGCTGCTGGCCGTTAACAAAGTAACAACAAATTCAAGATTATCCGCCCCCTCAACGACCGAAGAATCATACAGTCCTGTTTTAACATTAGTTGTAGTCACCACGGGCAATATGGTAATCCTCACAGTCGCCGTGTTGGATAATGCGGCACTGTTATCCTCGATCGTGTAGGAAAACTCATCGGTCAGCGTATTACTGCCATCATGGTTGTATTCCACGGTTCCTGTGCTGGTTACCACTAAAGAGCCATTGGCCGGGGCAGATACAATCGAAATAGAACTCAGGTCCAGGCCGTCATCGCTATCGCTGTCATTCTGGGCGAGATTCAAAACCGTGCTACTTGCGTTGTCCACGGTAAAGGCATCATTCACCGCCAGCGGGATTTCATTCGGGATAACCGCAGCGTTTATCGTCATCGTCACAGCCGCTGTGTTGGATACAGCTGCACTGTAATCCTTAATTGTGTAACTGAAAGTATCGGACAGGGTATCGCCGCCATCATGGTTATAGTCGACCGTGCCATTAGCATTAACCACGACAGATCCATGTGCCGGTGCAGAAACAATCGAAATAGAGCTCAGATCCAGACCGTCATCGCTATCGCTGTCATTCTGGGCGAGATTCAAAACCGTGCTACTTGCGT
>CALCSG010000028.1 GCA_937894085.1 uncultured Gammaproteobacteria bacterium
AGGGATATATTATGAGATGTGATCGTTATGTTTCTGCGTGCATAACGGATGGCTTTTCATCCAAATTTTCTCCCCTTTAATTTCCACCATAGTTACTGCTAACACTAGCCGGTTTTCCGTTTCGCTTTGCTATTCGCTGTCATCTGGATTATGATATTCTTTAGTCTAATAAAAACTGGAAATGGAGCTAGGAAAATGACAGCGCAAACACCGACTGCAAAGCCAGCAAGTTTACCAGGTGCGGCCTCACAATTGATCAAGGGTAAAACGTATGACTTTAAATCACTGTTCGAGTCGGATGCTGTGGCAAGTTATAGCTATAGTTTCCAGGTGAAAAAATATCCTGGTGACGCGGCGGCGATATCGCGTGCTCTCACAGCTTTGAGTGCCGGCCATATCACTGGGACTATAACGGCGGCTGAATCCGCTACGTTATCGGTGGGACTATGGCAGATAATCGTTACCGGTACGGATGGAACAGAATCGCAAGATCACGTTCAGCGTGTCCAGGTTAAAGAGGCCTGGGTGTGATGAAAGAAAAAGGCGGGCAGGGCAGCCATACACTATACACGTCGCAGACTATGCCATTGGCTTGTGATTATCTGAGGCACTATGAGGAGCTCGGGGATGTCATACCCTCCCTCGCCGGGTTGGCTTGTGCGCTAGGCGTTAGCAAGAGGACTATCACCAATTGGGTAAAGGAGGAAGAGAAGGAAGACTTCGCTCGCTTGGTAGATGCTATCAGGGCCAAGCAGGAAAGAATACTCTTAACCAAAGGGCTAACCGGTGACTTCAATAGCGGGATCGTTAAGCTGCTGCTATCGGGTCATGGTCATGTAGAAAGGCAAGCGCAAGAAATATCTGGCCCAGACGGGGGAGCTATCGAAACTAAATGGAGCGTAACTATCAAAGCTCCCGGGCCTGTCAAGGCTATCGATTGCATCGATGTAGAGCATAAACGGTTGAGCGGTGGCTGATGCATAGTCTATGGAATGATAGCTAACTTAAGTAATAGCTAGGGTTTATGGTGTCAGAATCGGCTGTCAGGATCAACCCGCCTGTGTGGATGCGGGCGTGAGTAGGGATATACCCCTTTCCTCTACCATCATAAACTAACAGATTAACACTAACAGTTAAGCATACATACGCACAAGGAGAATTAAATTATGCCAGAAATAGAATTACCAGAAAAATTACACAAAGTATTGACAACGGAGGCTCGGTTGATAGTTGTGATAGGTGGCAGATCATCAGGGAAGTCGGAGGGTTTTGGCCGGATAATGTTGATGAAGGCCCAGACTGAGTGTGCGGATATATTGTGTGGGCGGGAATATCAGAATTCGATTGAGGATTCGGTTCATAAGTTATTCAAAAATTTGATTGAGGAATTGGGCGTTCAAGGTGCGAATGTACTGGATAAGAAAATAGACCTCATTGGAGGCGGGGGTTTTCGGTTCAAAGGTTTTGCTAGAAATTCGGCGGCGGTTAAATCAGCACAGGGATTTAAATATTCTTGGATCGAGGAGGCTCAGGATTTAAGTGAGAAGTCGCTGGACGATTTGTTGCCAACGATTCGTGCGAATAATTCCAAATTATTTTTTACGGCGAATCCGCAAGCGAGTGGTGACCCGTTTTCTCAGAGATTCATCGTGCCGTTTCAGAAGGAATTGGACAGGGATGGATTTTACGAAGATGATATGCACCTGATTATCGTTATGAACTGGCGGGATAATCCCTGGCATGGTGAGCTTGAAGGCCAGAGGTTGTGGGATAAGGAGAATTTCAGCCGAGCGAAGTACGATCACATATGGGAGGGAGCGTTTAACGATACGGTTGACGATGCGATTATAAAAGCAGAATGGTTCGATTCCTGCATAGATGCACACATAAAGTTAGGGTTTAAGCCTCAGGGAGCGAAAATTGTAGCGCATGACCCATCGGATCTAGGAGGGGATAGCAAGGGTTTGGTGTATCGTCACGGATCGGTGATTTTGGATGTCAGGGAGAAGACGACCGGGGATGTTAATGAGGGGTGCGACTGGGCCACTGATTATGCGATTAAAGTACAGGCTGATGGGTTTATCTGGGATGGTGACGGATTAGGCGTTTCCCTGAAAAGACAGGTGGCTCAGGCGTTGCAAGGGAAACGGATCGAATACCAGATGTTCAAAGGGAGCGAATCTCCTGATCGGCCTGATGCCCTGTACCAACCGGACGCACGGGAACTGGATAAAAAATCACGGACGAATCGGGAGACGTTTCGGAATAAACGCGCACAGTATTATATTAAACTCAGGGATCGAATGTATAATACATATTTAGCCATCGTGAAAAAACAGTATATAAATCCAGACGATTTGCTCAGTATTTCGAGTGAGGTGTCTTGTTTACAACAATTCAGGTCAGAAGTGTGCAGAATACCGTTAAAGCAGAATGGGAATGGCTACATTCAGATAATGTCGAAGGTGGATATGCGCACTAAAATGAAATTAGCATCGCCAAATTTATCAGATAGTGCTATGATGGTGCTTGACGTTCCTATGGTAAATGCTGTAATAGACCATAGCGAGATATTTATTCCAGATATTGTGAGAATCTAAATGCCTGAACGGATAGAAGCGACCAAGCTAGAATATAAGCCGAACGAAGTAGATAAGATGCTTGAGGAATTCAAGAAGGATTTGAATACCGATTACGAATGCACTCAGGATCAACGTGACGCTGCTGATATAGATTTTGGATTTCTGAATATAGTTGGGGGCCAGTGGAAAGATTACCTTGATCGGAGTTACGAGAAGCGAACGAAACTCGAATTCGATATGGTTTCTGATTACCGTAATAAATTCGTAGGCGAATGGACGAGTTCCCCTGTCGATGTTGAGTACAAACCGGACGATAGCGCAACGACTGACAAGGACGCTGAGTTGTTGAACGGTGTCCGGCGTACTGATTTCAGAGATAGATTCGGGATGATGGCAACCGTGAACGCCGTTGAAGAAGTATCCACATGCGGGGCCGGTGCTATGAAACTCCGGGCTGTGTTTGAGAATAAAGGAGATCCTGAGAATGATAACCAGGTTATCGAGTTCACCCCGATTCATAATGCTTACGAAACTGTTGTCTGGGATTCGGCGAGTAAACGGATTGAGAAGGTTGATGCTCGGCACGTTACCGAGCTTACTGCGTATACAAGGGATTCATTTGAGCATCAGTTTGGGAAGGATAAGGAAGCTGTATCAGCGATTAATCCTCCACGCAATGTTGGTGGGAATCTATTTACGCCTGAACAGATATTCGTTGCGACTCGATACCATGTTGAAAATAATAAAATTAAAGTGTTTGTTTATGAGAATCTTCGGGAAGGCAAAATAGAAAGTTACACCGAGGAAGAACACGAGGAAATGAAAGCTGAATTGAAATCGAGCGAATTCCATAAGTTTAAACGTGAACGTAATGTTGTGAAAAGGTCGATATATAAATCGGTTTTCAGTGGTGCAGAGATTATTTCCAAGCCGGAACGCATCGCAGGTGAATGGTTACCGATCATCCCGTTTTATGGTTACCGAGCGTACGTTGGTGGAATTGAATGGTATCGAGGTTTAGTCCGGAAACTGATTGACCCGGCTAGACTGTTTAATCAGCAGATGTCACAGTTAGCAGAAAATGCGGCGAGTGCTGGACAGGAAGTCCCGATTTTCACACCGGGACAGATCCAAGGATTTGAACATTTTTGGGCGAATAGGAATGGCAAGTCGTACATGCTGATAAATCCACTGAAGGATGCGAGTGGTCAGATCATAGCTACAGGGCCGGTTAGTTATTTGAAGCCTCCACAGTTGGACGGGAATACTCAGGCCATATTGGCAACGGTTCCTCAGTTTATTCAGCAGGTAACGGGTGGTGCGCCACAGGATACGCTTGATCCTGAAATGTCAGGGAAGGCGATCAATGCGCTGATTAAACGACAGAATATGAACACGAAGGTCATTGTGGATAATATTGCATCGGCGATAGAGTGGGGCGGTACGGTTTATCAGTCGATGGCCTCTGAAATATACAACAGTTCCCGAATGATGAAGATTGTCGGCCGAGATGGTCGGCAGACGATGCAGAAATTGCATGAACCTATGTTCGATGATAAATCCGGCAGACTGATCGAATCGAATGTAATCAACGGGAAACGATTTAAGGCGTATGCTGATATGAGTGGGGCGTTTGAATCCCAGCGTGATCAGACGGTTGAGGATATGAAGGGGATGATTTCCGCATTGAGTGGAGTCCCTGGCACAGAAAAACTGATTCCTGAGATGGTGGCCGCGATTGTTGAGAATATGTCCGGCACAGGATTAGAGGGAATTAAGAAAATTGTCCGGAACGATCAGGTCGCCAAAGGAATTGTTAAGCCGGAGACACCTGAAGAAGAACAGATTTTCGCTCAGGCGCAACAGCCGAAAGAAGATCCTCAGCAGAAATTAATGGAATCTATGGCGCAACAGCAACAGGCAGAGGCCCGAAGTTTGGATGCCTCGTCACAGCAGAAAGTCGCCGATTCTCAGAAGAAAAATGCTGAAACAGCGAAGATTATGTCCGGAATTGAAGTTGATAAACTGAAATTAATGATCGAGATCAGAGATCGAACGCTGAATCGAGTTAAGGAATTGCCCCTTGGGGCGAGATAATAACACTCAGCCCTCGGATGGCGTAAAACTCACGGTAACATCACTCTAAGATAGAGGAAGTAAAAATGAACGAAGTAACTGAGCAAATAGCGGCAGTCGAGCCAGTAGTGACCGAAGAAACTGTAAACGAAGCCCTTGAAGGTGCAGAAGGTTCACCTGAAGGCGGGTCTGAGGAACAGGAATTTGAAGTTACGAGAGCGACACCAGAAGGATCGCAACCTTCAGAAGGCAACGGACTACCATCATGGGCGCATAAAAGGGTAAACGAGATTAGTGCTAAGAAGCGCGAGGCAGAATCCGCGACTGAGGAGTACCGGTTGAAATACGAGGCTGAGTTGGAAAAGAATCGTATTTTAAACGAATCACGGAATCCGGCTCCGGCTATGCTTCAAGCTCCCGACCCAGATGAATTTGACGGTGGCGAATATGACCCTGATTACAAGGTAAAGCGGGATGCTTACGAGAATGGACGGTATGCGGCTATTTCTGCCAAGCAGGTGCAGGAACAGCAAGCTCGGTTTATTCAGGAATCCCAAAACAGGGAAAGGGACGAAATCGTCAGAAAAGCACAAGAAAAGCACTATGGCAAGGTGGAATCCCTGAAAATCAAGGGATACGCTGAGGCAGAGGATAAGGTTATTGCATCGCTGGGGCATGACACGGTAAACGTGTTAATCCAGAAATTCAAAGATCCTCATGTCCTGTTTTATTATATGGGCAAAAACCCTGATGAAATGGCTCATAGTGCTGGATTGGCAAAGTCAGATCCGTTGCAGTTTGTAATTCACATGGCTCAGTTAGAAAAAGAATTGCAAGTCAAACATAAATCATCCAATGCCCCAAATCCAGACGAACCCCTTGAAGGTGGGACTCCGGCCAAAAATAGCGAGGCCAAGTTGGAACGCTTGCGGGTGGAGGCTCAGAGTACAGGGGACATGAAGAAACTCATGGCGTATAAGATGGAATTGAAGGCAAAACAAAAATAAAGGAAAATAAAAAATGGCTAATAACTTCAGTAAAGAGGAGATTGTATTCTTCGAGCAGGTTCTTGAGGGTTTTTCTCCCAACAACATCACAGCAAAGCAGGTAAGTAAATTCAAACCCAATTCCACCGAGTATGAGCGTTCGTCTTTGACAGTTCATCGTCCTATCCCGAACATCACCCTTGGCACTGAAGGTTTGACTCTGGCGGCTGGCGCATTTGCAGATCGCACCCAATTGACAGTTCCTTCGACCTTGAATGCGAATGTCGGCTCACCATCGGATATCAAAAATATCCCATTCAAAATGAATGCGGTTGAGTTGAACGATCCGTTGCAGGTCAAAAAATTGTCTCAGGCGGCTGTTTTACAGCTTTCGTCTATCGTTGACAATGTTGTGGCAACCAAAGTTGCGAAACGTGGCTCAATTTTCATCAAGGATGCAGCTGCTTTGACGACTTACACTCAGATGGCAAAGTGTGAGGAGTTGATGACCATCCGTGATATTCCATTGACTGCGGCTCGTACCCTGATTATGAATCCCCAAGATTATAATGGGGTTTCCGCTAATCTGGCCCAGCGTGATGCGGTTCCTACGGGAGTTGCTTTGACGGCGTATGAGCGGTCTAAAATCCCGAACATCGCGACATTCGATTCCTTTAAGGCATCTTTCATGCCTACCCAAGTATTAACGACTGCGGCTGGTTATCTGGTCAACGGTGCAAACCAAGATCACGATCCTCTGTCTGTGGACGGTAATGGTAACAATGTCGACAACCGGACTCAATCCCTGATTATCAACACCGGAGTGAACGCAATCAACGAAGGCGATGCTTTCACGATTGCAAACGTATTCGCGGTAAGTAATATCCACAAAAATGTCACGACCCAATTGCAGACCTTCCGTGTTACTTCAACGGCTAGTGCGGCTGGGGCACAAACAATTACCATTACTCCTGCGATTGTTGTTGCTACGGGTGGTGGTGGAGCACAAGCAAACGTGGATTACGCAAACTGTAATTCGATCCCTGCGAATGGTGCGGCTCTCACGTTCTTGAACTTGACCGCAAGCAAGCCTTCAAACATTTTCTTTGTAAATGACGCTGTGGAGATCATTCATGGCTCGTTGTCTACAATGGATATGAATGGTGCTGGCGTTTCCACGATGTCAATGGCAACCGATAGCGGAATTGAAATTCTTTTCGCCAAGGGTGCTGAGGTGCGAGGTTTAACAACCGAGTATCGACTGACAATGTGGATGAGTGCGAACGTGCTATGTCCTGAAATGTGTGGTAATATCATCGGGACTTGATGATCGTTTGATTTAAACTTATGCTAGGGGCTGGGAGCGATCTTGGCCCCTAATTTTAAACTTCTAGGAGAATCAAGATGGTCGATGTAAATGTGGATAGTAATGATGTCCCACGTTTTTTATACAAGGACGATGATGGAGTTATTTACGAGACTCTTGAAGATGTCGCTAAAGCCCTGAAAGATGGATGGCATAAAACCCCAGCAGAGGCTAAGAAGGCGAAGAAAGTTATTCCTCCTGTTCCGGCCTCGTCTGGCGAGAAACATGGAAAAGGTAAATAGCTATGAGTTCCGGCACTAAAATAGTTAAAGCGGCGTTGAGATTGATCGGGGCACATTCGATTGCTGCCCCCGCCGATCCTGAGTCAATCACAATCGGTACGGATACGCTGAATTCAATGATTCAATCGTGGCTATCAATCGGGATTGATATGGGGGCAACTCCATTGCAGGTTCCGGGCGATGAGTTAAATGAGCCTGTGGATGCCTATTTGGGGATTGTTTATAATCTCGCAATGCTACTCCAACCTAATTATGGTGCGGGTGGCAGACCTATCTCCCCATTGGTGGTTGTAACTGCCAATAGTCAGATGGATTTTATCAAATCTGCATACCAAGTTCATTATATCCCTTCAAAAGTTGTTTCCAGTACTCTCCCCAAAGGTCAAGGGAATGTCGGGTATCGTGACAGACAATATTTCGCTGAAGGTGAGACTTTAGATGGCTAAGATTGAGCTGCCAAACGGCATCGTATCAGTAGAGGAACTTCCAAAAACAAGGCGTGAACTCACGAATTGCTTTAATGATGGGAAAGGTTCTATTGTGCAAAGGCCCGGAATAACCCAGTTAAATACGACTAGCTCAGTGGCAAGGGGCCAGTTCAAATGGAATGATTCCCTATACCAGGTTGTCTCTCAGTCTCTCATTAAGATCACCAACGTGACCACTGGCGCATTCTCTACGATAGGAACTATCGCTGGATCAGACGATATTAGGACAGCAATCGGGTTCAATAACGCTGTAATTGTCGTAAAGAATGGTGCAATTTACAAGCTTGATAGCTCAGACGTGCTGACAGACATATCCGGCGTAGCGAACATGGTTTCCTGTGTTGAGGTAACCCACTTGAATGGCAGGTTCGTCTATATCCCTGCTGATGGTAGTCCCGCCTTTTTCTCTGATGTTGGGGCGGCTGGAACAATCCAGGTATTAAGTTTCTTTGATGCAGAGGAATTGCCTGATAAAAACACCACCTGCTTTGAAATAAAAAACACCCTTTATATTGGTGGCACAGAATCTTTTGAAACATTTAGAGACACCGGAGCCGTTCCGAACCCATTTATTCGAGTAACTGGGAGCAGAGTACCCTACGGATTTATCGGAGGATTACTTGAGTATGCTGACACAAAATTATTTATCGGTAGCGAGTCTGACCAAGACGCTGGAATCTACGCAATTGCTCAAGGTAAAGCAGAGAAAATATCGAACCACGCAATAGATAAAATACTTTCTGACCACACGGCTACTGAGCTATCACAGGCTATCGCCAGCAGGTTTAAATGGAGGGGCTTTGACATTGCCACGTTCACATTGAGAGGAGCTTCGTTTGGCTTCTTAGGCGGTAATTGGTTTAATTTGGACACGATCAGAGCAGGAGCATCACGCCCTTGGAGTGGTGGATTTATAACCCAATTAGACAATAAATATTATACCGCTTATGCTGATAAAATTGGGGTGCTGGCTGATATTAATAAAGATTTCGGTGATAGCTTTACTCGATCAATGGTTGTCGCTTTTACGCAAGAAAATGGTGGCTATATTGCATGTGAATCAATATCGTTGGGGTTATCCCAGGGGTTTAACACGGTTGCTGGGTCGGTTGCTATACAGATGAGCCGTGACGGGGTGACGTTTGGGAATCCCTTGTATCGGAATGTTGGGGTCTTGGGGGAATACGCATCAAGGCTGACATGGCGATACGCTGGAGGACTCGGAACCTATGAGAATTTTCTTGCAATACGAATATTCACAACGGAGGATATTAATTTCTCCTGTGACAGCTTATCTGGTATACTGGCATGAGCTTGGGAACTAATAAAATCACGAGCAAGCCTGAGCATGGGGCAGAAATATCGTTTGATGCAGAAGGTAAGCCTGTTTTCGCATCCCAAGTGTTACAGATTTTCTTTGATGAATTGCAGGATAAAGTAAATTCTTTGGCGTATATAGTACAGGGATCTGCTACTAATATGGATTTATTCACAAATAGAATGGATACTTATATCGCTAAAATGGATTCATTATGAGCCAAAATGATTTTATAATAGCCGATGCCCCTCTTGCTGCTGTAAGGCTTGATCTTACTTTGGCATTTCAGGCTATGGCCTCAAATTCTCTTGGCCCCACTGAACCGTTCACTACTTATGCGGGGCAATTCTGGCTTGATACGACTTTAAATGTCTTGAAAATCAGGAATCAGGCTAATTCAGCTTGGTTGGCGTTGCCGTTTTCTGTGGTGGATTCAGCTTTGGCGGCTGGATTGGATGCTGTTGCTATCGCAGAATGGCAGTCTACCACCAAGGGTATTTTGCTACCGCGCATGACGAATACACAGAGAGATGCGATCCCTACACCTCCAACGGGTTTGGTTATTTATTCGACTACGGATGCAGGGATTCAGCAGTATAACGGGGCGGCATGGCAAGCAACTGGGGGTACTGGTACCGGGGATTTACTCGCTGCAAATAATTTAAGTGATGTTGCAAACGCGGCCACATCGTTCGCTAATATCAAACAAGCTGCGACTCTGACATCTGCTGGGGTTGTCGAGCAATCGACTTCATCTGAAAATGTTTCCGGAACGTCTGACACAGTATTTCCGTCTGTTTTGGGGACAAAAGAAATGATCGACACTCACGCCGCTACCATTGGCGATATAATTGCATTAAGCTAAGGATACGAAATGGCTAATACATTTGTAAGAAAACAGCTTCTCTTGACAGCCAGTTTAGCAACAATTTACACAGTTCCGGCTTTAACAACGGCCATTGTTATAGGCATGAGGCTTGCAAATATAGACAGTCTCAATCAGGTCACCACGGAGGTCAAAAGGGGAGTTTCTGGATCAACCTTTTATCATGTTGCCCCACTAACCCCCATCCCTATCGGTTCCGCTTTAAAGGGTATTGAGGGGGAGAAACTGGTGTTAGAGGCTGGCGATATAGTAGAAGCCAAGGCTGGGGCGATTAATGACGTAGACATGACAATGTCAATAATGGAGATTACATAATGGGCGATTACGGTGGGGTAGATCCGGCTGCTGCGGGGCCATTTAGCGCTTCCTCGGCTGATACGCTTACAAATAAAACGATTGATGCTGATG
>CALCSG010000029.1 GCA_937894085.1 uncultured Gammaproteobacteria bacterium
AAAAAACTGGTCAGTTAATACATTAAAAATGAACATCTTACTGGAAAATCAGATTGATGTTTTCATGAATGTCAGACAGCTTTCTAATTACCTGCATCTAAATGAGAAGAAAATCTATGCGATGGTCAATGACGGGCATATTCCAGCTACAAAAATAACTGGAAAATGGATGTTCCCCAAAGAGCTCATCGATAAATGGATGCTCGATTCAACCCATAATGGTTTGCTACATGACCGTTTGATAATCTCTGGTAGTGATGACCCTTTACTATACAGAATAGTATTGGAGCTGGCAGAAACACTGGGTAATAAAGCACTCATTACCTATACCCCAACTGGCACCAGACCTGGCCTCGAATTGCTGGATGCAAACAAAGTTGATGCATGCTGTATTCACTGGGGGCCCGAAAATGAAAGTAATCGTAGACACCCTTCCCTGATACAGCAATATTCAAAGCATCACGACTGGGTATTAATCAGGGCTTTTAAACGCGAGCAGGGGTTAATTTTTAAATCACCAGATCTCCACATGACTCCTGCAATTCCCGCAATATTTGATCTAAAATACCGCTGGTCTATTCGCCAGAATGGTTCTGGAGCTCAACGTTTTTTAATGGAAATATTAAGTAAACACGGTCTCAATCAGGAAAGCCTGAACATTACCACTAAATCACTGTCCGAACGCGAGGCCGCCGCTTCAATAATTTTAAAGAGCTCTGATATTGCCTCTGGAACTCGTGCTATAGCCAATGAATTTGGTCTGGATTTTATCAGCCTTGGCTGGCAAACCTTTGATATTGTCATTCCCAGGAACATCTGGTTTCGCCATTTATTTCAAAGCCTGATCACCAGTGTAAAGTCTGACTTTGGACAGGAAATAGCAACTAAACTGGGTGGGTATCAGCTCAGCCAGTGTGGTGAATTGATGTGGGGAGAGGATTGACAGCTGTTCTATGAACTTTCAGCAGGAATATGCTGTGAGAAAACATATCCCGCTGAAACTATACCTAAAAGTCTGCTGCAATCCTTTGCGGTTAAGCCTATCTAGGCAAATCGCTGGTCCCCATCAGGAATTGATCAACCGCTCGCGCGCATTGTCGTCCTTCACGAATTGCCCAGACGACCAGTGACTGACCACGACGCATATCACCAGCAGCAAAAATGCCATCAATTGAAGTTTTATAAGCCGCAGCACCTTCTGTTTCACCCTTTATATTTCCACGGGCATCCAGTCCAACTTTAACTTCTTCCAGTAAACCTTCATGAACTGGATGCAGAAAACCCATAGCAAGCGTCACCAGGTCTGCTTTCAGTTCAAATTCAGAACCTTTTACTTCCTGCATTTGCCAGTTACCGTTATCGTCTTTATTCCATTCAACTTTGATACACTTGACCGCTTTAACATTGCCATTGCCATCATCTACAAATTCTTTGCTGGCTACGCTCCACATACGATCACAGCCTTCCTCCTGAGAACTGGAAGTTCGCATTTTATTTGGCCAGTCAGGCCAGGTTAATTCCTTATTTTCCTTTTCTGGAGGCTTAGGAAGAATTTCGATTTGAGTAACTGAGCTGGCGCCATGTCGAGTTGAGGTACCTATACAGTCAGATCCTGTATCTCCACCGCCTATGACTACAACGTGTTTACCTTTTGCAGATATAAATTCTTCATCCTGAGCACAATCATCTTGAACAATTCGACTGTTGCTTCGTAGAAAATCCATTGCAAAATACACACCATTCAATTCACGACCGGGAATAGGCAAATCCCGAGGTTTTTCCGAACCACCGGTAAGCACAACAGCATTAAATTCGTCGACCAGTCTACGAGCCGGAATATCCACCCCAATATGCGTATTGGCATGAAATATAACGCCTTCAGTACGCATCTGTGCCATCCGGCGATCGATAATACGTTTATTGAGTTTGAAATCGGGTATGCCGTAGCGTAACAGACCGCCAATTCTATTTTGCTTTTCAAACACCTGTACCGAATGACCGGCACGCGCCAATTGTTGAGCACAGGCTAAACCGGCTGGTCCTGAACCAACGATGGCAACACGTTTACCGCTCTTGTGGGGAGCAATCTGTGGTTGAATCCAGCCTTCCTTCCAGGCTTTTTCAACAATACTTTTTTCGATCGTTTTAATGGTAACCGGCGTATCGTCGATATTCAACGTACAGGAAGTTTCGCATGGTGCAGGACAAATACGACCGGTAAATTCCGGAAAATTGTTAGTAGAATGCAGGACAGCTGATGCAGCCTGATAATCTCCTTTAAACACCATGTCATTCCAGTCAGGAATCAGGTTATTGACCGGGCAACCACTATGACAATAAGGTATGCCGCAATCCATACAACGTGCACCCTGCTGAGTTAACTCATCATTATTTAATTCGATAACGAATTCATTGTAATGAGTAATTCTATCAGCAACGGGAGCATAACTAATGTCCTGGCGCTTGAATTCAATAAAACCTGTTGGTTTGCCCATTATCTGGCCCCCTGACTATGTTCACTACTTTTCGACTTTTGACTTTGCATATCTTCCAACGCTTTGCGGTAATCGACCGGCATTACTTTTACGAAGCGGGGTAATTCCTGATCCCAGTTATCGAGAATTCTGCGAGCGACATCACTATTTGTATAATGTAGATGATTTTCCAGTAACTGACGTAGGCGAATCGCATCGAAACGTGTCATATCATGGCTGACATCAACCCGGCCATGTGTTTCCAGATCTCCGCCCTGGTGATCCAGTGCTTCCAGTGCATCATCTTCTTCTTTAATTGCCTCAAGCTCTACCTGTGCCAGGTTACAGCGTTGTTCAAAGTTACCATCAGAATCCAGCACATAAGCGATACCACCGGACATACCGGCAGCAAAGTTACGGCCGGTAACGCCGATACAGACAACCACACCACCTGTCATATATTCACAACCGTGATCACCCAGACCTTCTACTACCGCAGTAGCACCAGAATTACGCACAGCAAAGCGTTCACCGGCTACACCACGAAAATAACATTCACCATTAATAGCTCCGTATAGCACGGTGTTTCCAACAATGATATTTTCTTCAGCTTTGGCAATACCAGAATTATCTGGTGGATAAATAACTATACGGCCACCTGATAATCCTTTTCCGACATAGTCATTTCCTTCACCAGCCAGTTCCAGAGTGACACCTTTGGCGAGCCAGGCACCAAAGGATTGCCCAGCTGTACCTTTCGCCTTAATATAAATTGTGTCATCAGGTAATCCCGCAAAACCATATTTCTCTGCGACACGGCCTGACAACATGGCTCCAAAAGTACGATTATAATTATGAATATCGATATCTATCTTAACAGCTTCTCCTTTTTCAAGTGAAGGTGCAGCCTGTCTGATCAATTCATGATCGATGGCTTTATCCAGCCCGTGGTCCTGACTTTCAGTGTGATAGATGGATACTGTTTCATCGACCACAGGTTTGGTCAGAATACGAGTATAATCAAGCCCTTGCGCTTTCCAGTGATCGATAGCCTTACGCATATTCAGGTGTTGCATTTGACCAATCATATCATTGAAATTGCGGTAACCCAGTTTCGCCATTAACAGGCGTGCCTCTTCTGCCACAAAGAATAAGTAATTTATGACATGCTCCGGCTTTCCGGTAAAACGCTTGCGTAGTTCAGGATCCTGAGTTGCTACGCCAACAGGACAGGTATTCAGGTGACACTTACGCATCATCACACAACCCTCAACAATTAATGGTGCCGTGGCGAAACCAAATTCATCCGCACCCAGTAAAGCCCCTATAACCACATCACGACCGGTACGAATTCCACCATCGACCTGTACTACAATACGTCCACGTAGTTTATTGAGTACCAGAGTCTGATGCGTTTCTGATAAGCCAATTTCCCATGGAGATCCGGCATGTTTGATCGAGGTTAACGGACTTGCACCCGTACCTCCGTCATAACCGGCAATAGTGACGTGATCAGCATGCGCTTTGGACACCCCGGCTGCAACCGTGCCGACGCCAACTTCTGAAACCAGTTTGACCGAAATACGGGCCTTTGGATTGACGTTCTTCAAATCATGGATTAACTGAGCCAGATCCTCGATCGAATAAATATCGTGATGCGGCGGTGGCGAAATAAGGCCAACACCCTGGGTAGAATGACGAACTCGTGCTATTTGCGCATTTACCTTATGCCCCGGAAGTTGTCCGCCTTCACCAGGTTTCGCACCCTGTGCCATTTTTATCTGGATATCGTCGGCATTGACCAGGTACTCATTAGTCACACCAAATCGACCCGACGCAACCTGTTTGATCGCAGAACGTTCCGGGTTAGGGGTTCCATCCGGAAGAGGATTGAAACGACTAGCTTCTTCACCACCCTCTCCGGTATTGGATTTACCGCCAATTCTATTCATGGCCACGGCCAGAGTAGAATGTGCTTCATAAGAAATACTACCAAATGACATGGCACCGGTGACGAAACGCTTAACAATTTCTTTAGCGGACTCAACTTCCTCAAGTGGAATAGCCTGATCCGCTGGTTTTAAATCAAATAAACCACGGAAAGTCAGTAAACGCTCCTGCTGTTCATTCATTTCTTTCGCAAAAAGCTCATAGGTATTCCAGTCGTTAGAACGGCTTGCGTGCTGTAATTTTGAAATAGATTGAGGAGTCCAGGCATGATCCTCACCGCGTATGCGATAGGCATAATCACCACCCACATCCAGGTGGTTTTTATAGATCGGGTTATCACCGTAAGCATCACTGTGCCATTTTAGCGTTTCATGCGCTATTTGCTGCAGGCTTACACCTTCAACCATGGTGGCAGTTCCGGTGAAGTACTGATTGATAAAAGTACTGGAAAGTCCGACCGCATCGAAAATTTGAGCGCCACAGTAAGATTGATAGGTTGAAATACCCATCTTCGACATGACTTTCTTTAAGCCTTTTCCAATCGCCTTGATATAGCGTTTCTGAGCTTCATCAAAGCTTAACTCCTCAGGTAATTTAGGTAACATGGACTGAATGGTATCAAAAGCCACATAAGGGTTTACCGCTTCAGCACCATAACCTGCTAAGGTCGCAAAATGATGAACTTCCAGCGCAGCACCGGTTTCAATAACCAGTCCGGAGCTTGTACGCAAACCTTTTTTAATCAGGTGCTGGTGTACTGCCGATGTTGCCAGTAGTGCAGGAATAGCAACATAATCCGCGTCCATTTTACGATCAGAAAGAATAAGAATGTTAAAACCTTCACCGACTGCAACTTCCGCTCGATCACACAGTCTCTCCAGAGCAGGCTTCATACCTGAAGAACGTTTGTCGGCTGAATAACACATATCCAGCGTACGGGTACGAAATGCACCGTTGGTATTATCTTCAATATTACGAATTCGTTCGAGATCAGTATTGGTCAATACCGGTTGCTTAACACCCAGTCGTTTATGACTGCCACCATCATGTAACCCCAGCAGGTTAGGACGAGGACCAATCAGCGATACCAGAGACATAACTATTTCTTCACGAATCGGGTCAATAGGAGGATTCGTTACCTGTGCAAAATTTTGTTTGAAATAGGTGGAAAGATGCTTGGGGCGACAGGATAGTACTGATGGAGGTGTATCTGTACCCATTGACCCAGAACCTTCCTGACCAGTGAGCACCATAGGTGTCAGCAGGAATTTGATATCTTCTGAAGTATAACCAAAGGCCTGCTGTCCATCTCTAAGAGTCATAGGGTCGGGTGACATGGACCCTACCGCTTCCGGTAATGCGTTCAACTCAATTTGCGTTTCATTTAACCATTGTTGGTAAGGGTGTGCAGATGCTAATTGCTCTTTCAGTTCATCATCTTCAATGATACGCCCCTGCTCGGTATCGATCAGAAACATCTTGCCCGGTTGCAGACGCCATTTTTTGATGATTTTTTCTTCCGGTATATCCAGCACACCCATTTCTGATGCCATTACCACCAGATCATCATCAGTAATAATATAGCGTGCGGGGCGCAGTCCATTTCGATCCAGTGTTGCACCAATTTGTCGGCCATCGGTAAAAACCACGGCAGCCGGTCCATCCCATGGCTCCATTAAAGCCGCATTGTATTCGTAGAATGCACGACGTTTATCGTCCATTAACGGGTTGCCAGACCAGGCCTCAGGGATCAGGATCATCATCGCATGAGCCAGTGAATAACCACCCTGCACTAACAGTTCTAATGCATTATCAAAACAGGCTGTGTCTGACTGACCTTCGGGAATCAATGGCCAGACTTTGGCCATATCCAGACCAAAAACTTCTGAGGCCATAGAACTCTTACGGGCTGCCATCCAGTTAACGTTACCGCGCATGGTATTGATCTCGCCATTATGCGCAATCATACGGAAAGGTTGAGCCAGGTCCCAGGTTGGGAAAGTATTAGTAGAAAAGCGCTGGTGAACCAGTGCCAGTGAGGAAACCATGCGTTCATCATTCAGATCGGGATAAAATTCTCCGACCTGACCTGACAGTAACATGCCCTTATAGGTAATTGTTAAAGAGGATAAGGTAGTAAAATAAAAGGATTTTTTACCTTCCAGTTTCGAGACACGAATGAAATTTTCAATTTGCTTACGAATAACAAACAACTTACGTTCGAACTCGACCTGATTGGAACAGGGGCCGCTACAACCAACGAAAACCTGGCGGATAAAAGGCTCACTGGGTAATACACTGTAACCAAGCCCTGAATTATCAACCGGTACATCTCGCCAGCCGAGGATAGTTTGACCTTCTGCTACAACAAATTTTTCTACCGTGGCCTGGGCTTCAGCACGAGAAGCCTCATCTCGAGGTAAAAAGACCATGCCTACGGCATATTTTCCTAATTCTGGCAATTCAAAATCGACGATAGTTCTAAAGAAATCATCAGGAATCTGAATTAAAATGCCGGCACCATCACCAGCAAGAGGATCAGCACCTACCGCTCCACGATGGGTCAGGCGATCAAGAATATCCAATCCCTGTTTTACGATCTGATGGCTTTTGTATCCCTTAATATTAGCCACAAATCCGACACCACAGGCATCGTGTTCATTTTTAGGGTCATAAAGCCCCTGCTTTTCTGGCAATGCCCGATAACTCATCGCAAACCTCTTTTCTTCTGTCCAGCCGTAAATCCCGAATCAAATCTACCGGGAGTACACTGTTTTTAACTGAATTGATTCCGCTGTTTCCCGGAATCTACTATTGCCCGTCTGGCGATTAAACCTGAAGCGGTAAAACCAGACGGAAAGAACCGCGTAGGATACTTTAGATTTGTCTCGCAAGCCAGCTTATGTATCAACAACGCATCCAACCAGGAGGATATATCTCGATAAAGCTGGTTAATAATCTGACTAAAATCATT
>CALCSG010000030.1 GCA_937894085.1 uncultured Gammaproteobacteria bacterium
CGACAGGATTCCAGTTACGGGTTTTACCAGACCATCGTAGCGGATTTTTTTCACGGGCGGCCAGGTAGAGTTGATGACGCTGAGCGAGGATCTCACTATCTTCTCCACGATGTCGTTGATCAGGCGTAACAAACTTGATACTGCTGTGGCGGTGCTCCAGGTTATACCAGTCCACAAACTGAGCGACCCACTCTCTCGCCTGGCCCACCGAATCAAACGGCTTACTGGGTACTTGAGAGCTATACTTAAGCGTCCGAAACGCCGACTCTGAATAGGCATTATCATTGCTGACGGAGGGCCTGCTAAAGGAAGGCATTACACCGAGCCGTTCCAGTGTTGCCAGCATGGTGGCGCCTTTCATGGGCGAGCCATTATCGGAATGAAGTCGCAACTGATGCCTCGAGATCTGCTCACGCAAACAGGCCTTGACGACCACCTGCTGAGCAAACTCTGCTGACTGCGTCTCATAGACCTCCCAGCCGACGATCTTGCGACTGAAAATATCGAGAAAGAGATACAGAAAGAAAAACTGACCCCTCACTGCAGCCGCAAGATAAGTGATGTCCCAGCTCCACAGCTGATTGGGACCGGTCGCAGTCAATGGATCTGGACGCTGTTTGACGGATACTCTGGTAGGCCCACGGTGTTTCAATTGCTTCGCCTCCCTCATCACCCGGTAGAACGACGATTCCGATGCGATGTAACAGCCCTCATCAGCCAGAATGGACACCACTTGCTTCGGTGGCAGGCTAGCAAAGCGTGGCAGGTTAACCACCTCTAGAATTCTATCACGCTCGTCCGGGGTCAGTTTGCTCATCGGCACCCTCAAAACCGCAGCGGCTTTCCGGCCATCACTTTCAGCAGTTCGCCAGCGCTCCAGAGTCCGAACAGGAAGATTAATAACTTCAGCGGCTTTTTTATAGCGGGCTCCTGCACCATGTGCTTCATCAACCAGGCTAAGGATATGCTGGCGCTTTGAGAGAGTGGTCATACAGCCTCGTCCTCCCAGAGCGCCTGGAACTTTTTTTGCAATACCAGTAACGCCGCCATCTCAGCCAGAGCCTTTTCTTTACGGTTAAGCTCAGAGGTCAAACGACGATTATCCTTCTCCATAAGCAGTTGTTGCTGTCGTGACTGTAGCTTTACAGCCGAGGGTTTAGTCGCAGTATTAGCCATCTCGCAAAGAAGGCGCCACTGTTCTACTTGATCAGGGTAGAGGCCCTGCTCACGGCAGTAGGTTGAGAGTTCAATCTCAGTCATCGTGGCGCATTTCAGAACCACCGCGAATTTCTCCTGAGTAGAAGGCTCGCTGTTAACAGCTGAAAGGGGTTTTAAGCCATTCTTCTTTCGATGGGCATGTAGCCAGCCATGCAACGTGTTAGCCGGGATACCGGTCGCCTCAGCGACCCGAGGAACCGCTTCGCTGTTGGGTGGCAGTAGTCGAGTAAGGATGCTGGATTTCAATTCTGGTTCGTAAGTTGTCATTCAAGTTAATTCCAGTGGTCAGATAGCCTGATCAAGAGTCGATGCGCTGCTTCCAGTCGCCCTACGGGCTCGTTCCAGCAGCGCATCGACTCTTGATCGGACTCTATATTACCACCCCCTATATTGTTTCTTTGGATAAACTACTTGGGGCGACAACTATCCTGACACAGGGGGAATCCCAGAGTCGTTCACGTTGCCCAGCAGGAGCTTTTTTATCAAATACATCACACATTGATCCGCAAAATACTTTAGGCGCTGTATTAGAGTTCTGAGCTTTTTTATTCCACTTTCTCGGCTTATCCCAATTACTATCAGCCATATCTTTACGTGTATTATCTTTCCAATGATGTCCATGATACGGATTACATGCAGCGTAACAATTATCACAGCCAGGCGATACGTTCTTGCAGCCAATCCAAGGATTAAAGGTGTTATCACACCATTCAATTTTCGAGTCTTCCATAATAGTCTCCTATTAATTAATGTTAAAAGAATTGATAACAAACTGTGTTATCTCTAAGTCTTTACAGTTTTTAGTTTTGACAACTATTACGTGTATTGCTTTAGTGACGACTCGATTTGTTTTCAATAACTCTTTACAGTTTTAATATTGTGAACTATTAATTGATTGCTATTTTTACGGTGGAGTGTGTTCTGTGTACGAAAGGCAAGCTATGGACTGTCACATTGAATAAGATGTTTTTCATGTTTTTTATCTTCGTGATAAACCAAGTGAGCCAACCATATTTTCTCATTAAAGTATTTATTAAATTCCTTTTCACATTGACGGTCACCTGCAGGCTTTTTATTCATTTTTTTTCTGATTTGTTTGCCAATCTCTTTCTTGTTAATTGCACGGTACATAACTCTTTGTTGATACCAACTTGATAAGCTTGTACTCAATAAATCTGGCAAAGTATAAAAACCTACACTTCTTATGTTAACCGCTTTTTGAATTTTAAATTCGGTATGAACACAATTTCTCCCCAAAGGTTTTTCAGAATGGTTAGGGATGTAAATTTTAAACATTATGCTATCGCTATATTCACCAAGGGCGGATTCAACTCTGAAGTGCAACGCAGTTAATTCCAGATCTAGCGAACGA
>CALCSG010000031.1 GCA_937894085.1 uncultured Gammaproteobacteria bacterium
CGTTCGCTAGATCTGGAATTAACTGCGTTGCACTTCAGAGTTGAATCCGCCTAGTTATTTAAGCTTACAATAATCACTTATAGTTTTGCCTGGTTTAAAAAAGCTTAACCTGTTCTCGTAATTCATTTATCCTGCTATTGAATGATTTTTCCATTCTTTCTATCTCATCTAAAACCGCTTTTTTACGATCAGCTGTATTCTCTGATTGAATTACGACTTTATCCAGTTCTGCAATAGCTTCCTGTAAAATAGGAGATATATCAGATGATTTACCATACTCAGGTTTACCACTATCAGTAATGATAGTATTAACAGATCGTCCGAATTTATATTTTCGACTACTTGGTAATAATGAACCCTTTGCCCTTTTATAATAAATTTTTAAAACATCTTTATTTCCATCCTCACGTAATGTGTAACGTATAACTTGAGCAGGATTATTTACCCCCATCGAAGCTAGTGCTGAAGTTGATTTGTCTTCTGTATCTTTCAACTTAACAGCTTTAACCTTATCAGTATTCTCTTTGTTACTATTATTACCTTTCATCATTTCTATCACCTTTCATATTTAAAAATTAAGTTTTTCTAAGTCGAAACAGCATTATTCTTTGTACAAAAATAAGCAAATTTACTCTGCCTCAATAATGACTAAAATTTTTCTAACACTTAAACACAGTTTAAAAGTAAAGAGAAAACTCAGCTATAACCCTCCCTCTGCCCCAGCATTTTTCTCGTAACCAGCACTACTCCTTTTGCTGTCACTCGATACCCATTCGCCTTATCCTGTTCCACGTCATAACCGATAACAGTACCTTCCGGAACTTCACATCCACGATCAATAATCGCACGGCGAATCCTGCAATTTCTATGGACAATAACTTCGGGTAACAACACGGACTCTTCTATTTCTGAATAGGAATGCAACCTGACATTTGAAAACAATAAAGATCTGTCAATTTTGCTGCCTGAAATAATACAACCACCCGATATAGTTGAATCAACAGCCATTCCACGACGATCATCATCATTAAATACAAATTTGGCGGGCGGTAACTGAGGCTGGTAAGTCCATGTTGGCCAGGTCGGGTCATACAGGTCCAGTTCAGGCTCTACTGAAATTAATTCCATATTAGCTTCCCAGTAGGAATCGAGGGTGCCCACGTCTCTCCAATAAGCACGTTTTTTTGTTTTCGGATCACGAAACGGAAAGGCAAGCACTTTATGTTTGTTGATAATTTTTGGAATAATATCGTTCCCAAAATCATGAGTAGAAGCGGGGTTTCTGGCATCTTCCTCAAGTACGTCAAACAGGAATTGTGTATTGAAAATATAATTTCCCATTGATGCCAGGGTAAGGTTTTCCTCGCCGGGTATGGGCGTCGGGTGGGCGGGTTTTTCTTCAAAGCCGATAATATTTCTCTCTTCATCGACACTCATCACGCCAAATGAACCAGCCGCTTCCTCGATTGGAACTTCCAGACAGCATACAGTCATATCTGCTCCTCGAGAGACATGCTCAGCCAGCATATCACCATAATCCATCTTGTAGATATGGTCCCCGGAGAGTATCAATACATATTCCGGACATTCTGCTCGGATAATATCAAGATTTTGAAAAATTGCATCGGCTGTTCCCTGGTACCAGTCTCCGGAAGAGCGCTGAGATGCGGGGTAAATCTCAATGTATTCCCCCAGTTCTTTTTTAAACATACTCCAGCCATGAACAAGATGCCTGATCAGCGAGTGTGCCTTGTATTGAGTGAGAACAGCCACTCTCCTTATTCCTGAATTAATGCAGTTTGAAAGTGGCCAGTCTATGATGCGAAATTTACCTCCGAAATATAATGCAGGTTTTGCTCTCCAGTCAGTGAGTTCATAAAGCCTGGAACCTCTGCCGCCTGCTAACACCAGGGCTAGCGTATTTTTTGTCAGCAAGTCAATACGGGGACAATCCTCCGACCCCTTATCTTGTGCACCCTGTTTATCATTATTTTCCATAGTGTCCTCTTTATTCATCAATTGTTTGTTTTAGTTGCCGTGGTAAGTATCACAACGCTGCGCTGTGCTATTTTGAGCGTTGTATCAAAAGGCTTATCAGGTCTATTCGGGATACCACTTTCCAATGCGGTATCAACTAACCAATGCCAGCTTTTTTCGCCGTAATTGAGAGGTAATGTAAAATCCAGCGATTCACTGGAGTTATTAAAAACGATAAGTAAATAGCTGGATTTGTCGTCCGCAGCCTTCGTTGCGAGCATATACCCGAGGACAGAACTTTGATGATCCTGCCACTGTTTATCATGCATTTCCTCGCCATCACGGTTCAACCAGACAACACCAAAATCATCAGAGTCTGGAGGCTGATGGATATAATGCGAGCACCTTAAAACGGGGAACTTACGGCGCAACTGCAACAGCTGGGTCACAAAAACGGTTAACTTTTTATCAGTTGAAGAATCCACTGACCAGTCAATCCAGCTTATCTGGTTATCCTGACAGTAGGCATTGTTATTTCCCTGCTGACTCCGGTTACGTTCATCCCCCGCCTGCAGCATCGGTACTCCCTGAGAAACGAACAAACTGACCAGTAAATTGCGTTGTTGTCTGCGACGCTGAATTTCTATATCGGCATCATCGGTTTGCCCCTCAACCCCAAAATTATCACTCAGGTTCTCCCCATGTCCGTCGTTATTATTTTCCCCATTTGCTTCGTTATGGCGCTGATTAAAGCTGACCAGGTCACGCAATGTAAAACCATCGTGGCTGGTGATAAAGTTGATGCTAGCCTGTGGTTTACGTCCGCTACCTTCAAAAATATCACTGGAGCCGTGCAAACGGCCTGCAAATGTTGGCAAAATACCCGGCTCTCTTCGCCAGAAACGTCGTACAGCATCACGATAACTGTCATTCCACTCGCTCCATTGTGCTGGAAAATTACCTAGCTGGTAACCGCCCGGACCTATATCCCAGGGTTCGGCGATCAATTTGCTACCCGCTAACTCGGGATCCTGGGCGAGAGCCTGAAAAAAACTGGCCTGCCGATTATATCCATCTGGCTCACGCCCTAATACCGGCGCCAGATCAAAGCGAAATCCATCAACGCCCATCTCGGATGACCAGTAACGCAGACTGTCCATAATCAGTTGCATAACTCTGGGGTGGCTTATATCCATAGTATTTCCACAACCCGTATCATTCACATAATAACGTGAATTCGCTGCTTCCAGATGATAATAACTGGCATTGTCTATGCCCCGAAAACTGAGCGTTGGTCCCAGCTCATTACCCTCGCAGGTATGGTTATAAACCACGTCAAGAATAACTTCCAGGCCGGCATCATGCAGGCGTTCAACCATCCTTCTAAATTCCGTGGCATCCTGCCTCTCAGTACTCTGGTAACGGGAGTGGGGAGTAAAAAAATTAAACGTGTTATACCCCCAGTAATTAGTCAGCGATTTTTTATACAGGTGATTTTCATTAATAAAAGCATGCACCGGTAACAATTCAACACTGGTTATACCCAGTGCTTTAATGTAGTCGATTACCTTATCATCACACAGACCGGCATAGGTCCCGCGCTCTGATTCGATAACTTCCGGATGCAGTTTAGTAAAGCCACGAACATGTGTTTCATAAATACTGGTTTGATGCCAGGGAATACGGGGTTTGACTACCGACAAAGGTGCCAGCGGAGAACTCACTACAGACTTGACCATCCAACGCGAATTATCCCGCACATCAAACGATAAATCCTCTTCTGCATGGTCATATTGATAGGCTAAATGACTGTCATGCCAGCTAAATTTACCGTGTAATTCTTTCGCATACGGATCAAGCAGTAACTTATGATGGTTGAAGCGGTGACCCGCATGCGGATCAAAGGGGCCATAGACTCTATAGCCGTATATGGCACCGGGTGATAAACCGGGTAGATATCCGTGCCATACATCTTGCGTTTTTTCCGCTAAAACATATCGCGCTATTTCTGTACGCCCTTCGGCATTAAACAGGCATAGCTCCACTTTTTCTGCATGGGCCGAAAACAGCGCAAAATTTACGCCTTCACCATCCCAGCTTGACCCGAGAGGAAAACATTGACCGCTTAGCATTGTGCTGGTTTTTTTCTTCATATCGATTTCTCAAAAATAAGTGTTGCCAGTGGTGGCAGGGTAATTGTGAGATATCCATTCTGTAAATCAAAGTGATCCTGACTAATATGCAAGCCTCCGGCATTACCCATATTAGAACCACCATACTGTTCAGCATCGGTATTTAAACACTCCCTGTAATAGCCGGCTTCAGGCACCGCTATTCTATAGTCATAATGCGGTGTCGGCGTTAGATTGATGACAACCAGCGCCGGCGGAGTACCGGCATCGCCACGCCTGATAAATGCTAATATTGAGTGTTCTCTATTATTGACATCCAGCCATTCAAATCCACTACCATCACTATCACGCTGATGTAATGAGGGCATTTCTCTGTAGATGCGATTTAAATCCCGGACCAGTTTCTGTAAACCATTGTGTTGAGGGTATTCCAGCAGATTCCAGTCCAGACTCTGATCGTGATTCCATTCATTTCGCTGGCCAAATTCTCCTCCCATAAACAACAGTTTCTTGCCAGGATGGGTCCACATGAACCCCAGGTAAGCACGCAAATTGGCAAACTTCTGCCAGTCATCTCCCGGCATTTTATTAATCAGGGAACCTTTGCCATGCACAACTTCATCATGACTTAACGGTAAGATAAAGTTTTCACTGTACGCATACACCAGACTGAAAGTTATTTCATTATGATGAAATTTTCGGTGTACCGGGTTCCGCTCCATGTAACTCAGCGTGTCATTCATCCACCCCATGTTCCATTTAAAGCCAAACCCCAGACCACCGGAAGAAACCGGTCTGGAAACGCCCGGCCAGTCAGTCGATTCTTCAGCAATCATCATGACCCCGGGGTAGTTAAAATAAACCCGGCTATTAATCTGCCTCAACAGTTCAATCGCATGCAGGTTTTCCCGTCCACCCTGAGCATTGGCTATCCATTCGCCATCTTTTCGGCTGTAATCCAGATACAGCATGGACGCGACTGCATCCACCCGTAATCCATCAATATGAAATTCATCCAGCCAGTACATCGCATTACTGAGTAAATAACTGATGACTTCTCGCCGCCCGTAGTTATAGATCAGCGTATTCCAGTCCGGATGATATCCCTGACGCTTATCTGCGTGTTCATAAAGGGCAGTACCATCAAAGTGTCCCAGTCCATGTTCATCGGTTGGAAAATGCCCCGGAACCCAATCCAGCAGTACGCCTATACCCCTGTTATGACAGCAGTCGACAAAATATCTCAAGTCGTCCGGCGAGCCGAAACGACTGGTCGGCGCATACATGCCAATAGGCTGATAGCCCCACGAACCATCAAAGGGAAACTCACTTAACGGCATAAACTGGATATGGGTAAACCCCATATCGACCACGTAAGGGATCAAATCATCTGCCAGTTCACGGTAACTCAGGTAACGGTTACCTTCATCTTGAATCCGCTTCCAGGAGCCCGCATGAACCTCATAAATTGACATGGCCTGTTTATAAGGGTCAACATCAGCTCTTGCTGACAACCAGTTTTGATCTGTCCATGGGTAATAGAGACTATGAATGGTTCTTGATGCAGTTTCCTGAGCATCTGCTGTGGCAAAACCATAAGGATCAGCTTTTAGAGGCAACAGCTTTCCATCAGCCGCGCGGATCTCATATTTATACAAAACACCATCTCCAAGACCCGGAACAAACAGTTCCCAGACGCCCGACGCCTGATGTTTTCGCATAACGTGCAGTCGGCCATCCCAGCGATTAAAGCCCCCCACTACTGATACCCGTTTTGCTGATGGAGCCCACACTACAAACATCTTGCCTGCAACATCATCCACTTCAATTTCATGAACGCCCATCCAGTGGTACAAACGCTCCTGGGTGCCCTCACCAAACAGGTACAGGTCATCTTTACTCAGTTGTGATGCAAAGCGATAAGGGTCTTCCAGCTCAAGGTTTAAATCGGGGTATTTTACACTAAACCGATATTTGAACTTATTGCGCCGTTGCTGCATGGTTGCTACAAAAAGCCCGTTATGATGTAGTCGCTGCATTGCCGCTACTTTACGCCCATCCCTGCTGGCGATAACATCAACTGATAAAGCTCCAGGTAATAATGCTCTGACAACCAGCCCCTGTTCAAGCTGATGCATACCCAACACGGAAAACATATCGTCGTATGTACCAGATACGAGTGCATTGATTTCTGATTCATTCATTGATGTTTAATTCCTGACATTGCTTTAACCACTGTAGTTTTACCTTTAATATGCCATATCCCGATATTTTTGTGTTAACACACTCATTACCCTCAATTCCTTCAAAAAGAGACGCAATATGCCCATCTAAAAATAACCTGAGCACACACGTCCAAGAGGAGGAAATACTTTTGAAATTGATCTAAAACTTCAATAGCCTGGCAAAATCATATAGAGAAAATTACTCATCTACCTTAATTTTAAAGCCGAAACTAAATGCTAAAACTATCAACTGGTATAAAATGCTTACCCGTTTATCTCATTTAACCAGGGGGGTGACGCCCCTGCTTTACCCACCACAAACCCAGCCACTTTTGTTGCAAACTGAAGCGCTGTACTCAGCTGGTATGCATTAATTTTCGATAATTTTTGCTTTGATAAAATTCCTGAACTTCGCAGGCTACTCAACATGCCCGCATTGAAGGTATCTCCTGCACCAACAGTATCTACCACCTCAACTACTTCTGCCGGCACCTTGATATCTAAAGTTCGAGTAATAGCCCTCGAACCTGATTTACCCATTGTCAGAATAACAATTGATACACCTGAATCTAACCAGTTAACAGCAGCTTCTTCAAATCTAGAGCCTGGTTGCAGCCACTCCAGATCTTCATCTGAAACCTTGATGATATCTGACATTCCAATCATTCGATTTAAACGGCCCCTATAACTGGACTCGTCGCTAATAAAGCTCGGCCTTATGTTCGGGTCAAGTGAGATAATCCGATCAGCATGATTCCGTTGCATGAGTTCTTCAAATGCAGAGCCACAGGGTTCAGGAATAAGACTAATGGCCCCGAAATGGAGAGCTAGTACCGAATCTGGAAATTCTGGCAGCATAGTGATATCTAACGAGCGCCCGGCTGAATTTTCATCCATAAACGAATATTCAGCATGGCCATTTGTCAGTTTTACAAAAGCCAGGGTTGACGGTTTATCCAGCTTAATAACATAAGAAGTATTCACAGACGATACCTGCAGGTGTTCAATCAACTGCTGTCCAAACATATCGGTCGATACCCCGCCGAAGTAAGCTACTGGCTCCTCCAGTCTACCTAATGCCAGGGCCGTATTGAAAACGGCCCCACCCGGCACAGGAAGGTACGCATCATTGCCATCCTCAAGCTGGCGCGGAAGCATATCCATAATCGCTTCTCCACAGCATATAATTAAGGGATTACCGGTCATTAGCTTCAACCGTGACTTTACATTCTTTAGTCATCATTATTTCATCTCAATATAAGCATCCAGAGCGGCTTCCATGCCTTCGGCATAGATCATCTTTAACCAGCGCTCAAAGGATTCGGCAAAACGTGGTTGATCTGCCAGGTCACCATAGTTGTTGCGCATTTCCAGCCAGGTGCCAGGATTGCCTTTAGCTGCCCTGGCGCGTTGCTGAAGTTGGTCCCAGAAAGGATCGTTGGGCTCAATCACACTGCCATCCTCGCGGGTGCCCTCGCACATCCGGGCCCAGGCTGCCTCGACCAGTGCCAATCCCTCAACTGGTATTCCATTCGCCAGACCTTCACGTACCGTGGGCAACACCATACCAGGATGGCGTGAAGAGCCGTCAAAGGCTACACGACGCGTGGTGTCGATTATAGCAGGGTTGGCAAAACGCCGGTCAATTAGATCGACGTATTGCTCGGGCGTCATACCCGGTACAGGTACTACGTGTGGCACGATCTCTTCCAGCTGAATCTTGCGGAACATCGCATGGATTTTTACATTCGCCATGATTTCAGAAATCGTCTCGATATGCAGCACCTCAGCCACGTTCACAATAAGTTGATGACCTGCGTTTAGAATACGAATTTTTTGCGCTTCATAGCCGTGTACATTGTCCGAGAAAGTAGCACCTGCCCTGTCCCAGTCGGGCCGGCCAGCGCAGAATTTATCTTCGATAACCCATTGACGGAAATTTTCGTGAGTGACTGGAACTGCATCATCGATACCAAATTCTTTCACCAGTGCCAGTTCCTTAGGCCCGGTAGCCGGTACGATACAGTCCACCATCGAGTTAGGGAAGGTGCAATGATGATCGATCCAGTCGGCCAGCTCGGGATCAGATAATCTCGCTAGCGATACACAGGTCTGGCGTAAAATATCGCCATTACCCTGCAGATTATCGCAACTCTGGCCGGTAAAGGGACCAATGCCCTTATCGCGGCGTAACTTCAGAGCAGCGATAATCGCTCCAAAAGCGGTACGTGGCTGTGCCGGGTTAGCAGCATCATGCTGCATGTCAGGGTGAGTACTGTCGAAACCTTTGGTCGCGGGATCGATATAATAACCACCTTCCGTTACGGTCAACGAAACGATGCGAATATCCGCCTGTGCCATCCTCTCAATCAGCGGAGCATTACCTTCCTCGACCGGGACATAGTTGATCATTGATCCAACCACTTCAACGCTAGATACGCCGGAAGGATCGAGCTCAATCAATGTCGTCAGGTAATCCTGCGCTTTCATCTTTTCGCGCATTTTCTCGTCATACGGACGAACTCCTGCACCGACAATAGCCCAGTCTTTATTCAGCCCCTGCTGGAACAAACGATGCAGGTACCAGGACTGATGAGCCCGGTGAAAATTTCCCACGCCTATATGCAGGATTCCAGGGGTCAGGGTATTACGATCATAGCCGGGGATTAACACTTCTTTCCCCAGACTAGCCAGTGAATTTTGTTGTAATTTAATAGTCATAATTAACTCATCCAGTTGCCACCATCTACATTAAAAGTCTGTGCGACTACATAGTCACTCTCTGCATTGGCAAGAAAAATTGCCATTCCAGTCAGGTCTTCAGCTGTACCCATTCGTCCATAAGGCACCGCTTCACCTACCAGCCTCTTCTTTTCTCCGATGGGTCTGTTTTCATATTTTGCAAATAATGCATCAACACCATCCCAGTGATCCCCATCGACCACGCCGGGTGCTATCGCATTGACATTAATACCGTATTTAATCAAATCAAGACCAGCTGATTGCGTCAGGCTGATGACAGCGGCTTTTGTTGCACAATAGACACCTACTAAAGCCTCTCCACGTCTACCAGCCTGGCTGGCCATGTTGATAATTTTTCCTGGTTTTTTTTCATTTACCATATGCTGGGCAACAGCCTGAAGTGTAAATAATGTTCCGGCGACATTTATTTCAAAAATTCTGTCATAACTTTCCCTGCTTATTTCCAGAATTGGTGCCATATCAAACACACCCGCATTATTTATCAGAATATCAATCCCGCCAAAATGTTTTATCACTTCCTGTACGGCTTTATCAATGGAGTCTTTATTACAAACATCCATATAGACCGCAGTCGCACAGGACCCTAAATCATGCGCCGTTTTAGTAGCGGCATCCAGATTAATATCGGCAATAGCAACATTAGCACCTTCATCAATATAGGCTTTGGCAATCGTAGCCCCTATACCTCGAGCGGCACCCGTAATGAGGGCTGTTTTACCCTGTAGCCGGTTCAAAGATGAAGACCTTTTCCATCAAAACGGTGCATTGTATCAGCATCCGGTGTCATAAAGACTTTATCACCATACTTGACTGCTATATCGCCGGGAACACGAACCAGTACAGAATGCTGCCCCGGCACATCAATATGCACAAAAGTGTCAGAGCCCAGATGCTCTGCAATCCCGACAGTTCCTTCCCATTTACCTTCATCAGTTGACAACCTGAGATGTTCGGGTCTGACACCGATGGCGTGGCAATCGTATTCTTTTGCAAGATCACCCTCAAAGAAATTCATCGCCGGGGAACCGATAAAACCAGCCACAAAACGATTCTGCGGTTTGTGATAGAGTTCTAACGGGCTACCCACCTGTTCAACACGACCGGCATGCAAAACAACGATTTTATCAGCCATTGTCATCGCTTCGACCTGATCGTGGGTTACGTAAATCATGGTGGTTTTCAATTGTTGATGCAGTTCAGAAATCTCCAGTCGCATATTGACGCGTAATGCAGCGTCAAGATTTGACAGCGGCTCATCGAACAGAAACGCCTGTGGCGAACGAACTATTGCACGACCAATTGCCACCCGCTGGCGCTGACCACCGGACAGTTGTCCGGGTTTGCGATCAAGATAATCGGTCAGGTTCAGTACTCGCGATGCATCCGCAATTTTTTTATCAATGACTTCCTGACTTTCACCCGCCATTTTAAGCGGAAACGCAATATTCTTACGTACCGACATATGCGGATATAATGCGTAGGATTGAAACACCATTGATAATCCACGCTTTGCAGGACCTACATTTGTCATATCCTGCCCGGCAATATTAATAGCACCGCCAGAGATATCTTCCAGACCCGCAATTAAACGTAGCAGAGTAGATTTACCACAACCCGACGGACCTACAAATACAACGAATTCACCTTCATTGATTTCCAGATCCAGACCCGGGATAACGACTGTTTCACCGAACGCCTTTGATACATTTTTTAAAGTTATATGTCCCATTTTTCTTCCTCTTATTTCTAGGCTTCTATTTCACAGCGCCGAAAGTCAGGCCGCGAACCAGTTGTTTTTGACTAAACCAGCCCATGATAAGAATGGGGGCAATAGCCATAGTTGATGCTGCAGATAGCTTGGCGTAAAACAATCCTTCAGGACTGGAATAGCTGGCAATAAATGCAGTCAGTGGCGCCGCTTTAGCTGCGGTCAGGTTGAGAGTCCAGAATGCTTCATTCCAGGCCAGAATCACATTCAGCAACATGGTTGATGCTATACCTGGAATCGCCATCGGTGTCAGCACGTAGATAATTTCCTTAGCCAGTGATGCACCATCCATACGCGCCGCCTCCAGAATTTCTCCGGGGATTTCCTTGAAGTAGGTGTACAGCATCCAGATGATGATTGGCAGGTTGATCAGTGTCATCACAATCACCAGACCGGTACGGGTATCCAGCAAACCATAATCACGAAAGATCAGGTAAATCGGTACCAGCACACCTACCGGTGGCAACATCTTGGTAGATAGAATCCACATCAGTATATTCTTGGTGTGACGTGATGGTGAAAATGCCATCGACCAGGCAGCAGGTACCGCGATGAGCAGTCCCAGCAGGGTTGACCCCACCGAAATCACCACCGAATTCATAAAGAAGCGGAAGTAATTTGAACGCTCCATAACTTCTGTGTAGTTCTCCAGCGTCCAGCTAAAGAAAAACAGAGATGGTGGAGATGCAATTGCCTCTGATTCTGTTTTAAAACTTGTCAGAATGGTCCACAGGATGGGAAAAAAGATCAGCATCCCGAGGGTCCATGCCAGAGCAGTAAAAAACAGCTTTCTACGTTGTGTAATTTGACGTGCCATGATTATGACTCCAGGTTTTTGCCGACAATACGGACTAGAAATACTGCCACGATATTGGCCAGGATAACTGCAATAATACCGCCAGCTGATGCACCACCTACATCGAAGGTGAGTAATGCCTGCGAATAAACCAGGTAAGTCAGGTTAGTACTGTCATAACCCGGCCCCCCGTTGGTGGTTACCAGGATTTCAGCAAATACCGATAGCAGGAAGATAGTTTCAATTAGAACAACCACGGTTATGGCGCGTGCCAGATGTGGTAACGTGATATAAATAAAGACAGAGACCGGTCCGGCACCATCCATTTCAGCGGCTTCTTTCTGTTCACTATCCAGAGATTGCAGAGCAGTCAATAAGATCAGCGTGGCAAAAGGTAGCCATGACCAGGCGACGATCATAGTGACTGAAAACAGCGGCGCATGTGCAAGAAAATCAAACGGTGCAAACCCAAACAGCTTTGCGATCCAGGCAAACAGACCATTCACTGGATTCATAAACATATTTTTCCAGACCAGTGCCGAAACAGTTGGCATAACAAAGAAAGGAGCGATAACCAGGATTCTTACGATACCCTGGCCGTATATTGCCTGATCCAGCAGTAGTCCGAACAGGACGCCTCCGACCACGGTGACAAATAGCACACCCCCGACTAACAGCAGGGTATTTGCCATTGCGGAAAAGAATGCCGGATCAGTAAGGAAGTAACGATAGTTGAGCCAACCAGCCCATTCTTCAGTCCCCGGCATCAACAGGTTATAACGTTGAAAAGAGAACCAGATGGTCATGGATAGTGGAATAATCATCCAGCCCAGTAACAGCAGGATGGCTGGAGACATCATAAAACGGGCGGCAGTTTTTGTTTGAGTAGTTGCCATAGTTATGTCCTCCCGGAAATTGATTAGAAGAGATATCCAGAGTGACAGTTAGTCACCGACACTCTGGACAGGAATCAACGAAGGATTATTTGATATAACCTGACTTCATCATTTCACGAGTGGCTAATTGCTGAGCTATCTGCAGGGCGCGATCGACCGATATATTTCCAGCCAGTGCCGCTGAGAATTGCTGACCAATCACAGTTGCCATCCCCTGAAATTCAGGAATAGCCACAAATTGAACACCTACATAAGGTACCGGATCAACGGTTGGATTTTTAGGGTCGGCAGAGTTAATACTGTCCAGTGTCATTTGCGCAAAAGGTGCCGCTTTCAGGTACTCTGGATTTTTGTAAAGAGAAGTACGGGTACCAGGAGGAACACTCGCCCAGCCTTCTTTAGATGCAACCAGTTCCAGGTATTCTTTACTGGTGGCCCAGCTTACAAATTTCTGTGCGGCATCGGACTGTTTACTACCGGCAGGAATACCAAGAGACCAGGCCCATAACCAGTTACCACGTTTACCCAGACCATTGTCCGGAGCCAGCGCAAAACCTACCTGATCAGCTACGGTTGAATCTTCCGGATTAGTTACAAAAGATGCAGCAACAGTTGCATCAATCCACATACCGCATTTACCGGTCTGGAACAATGCCAGGTTTTCGTTAAATCCGTTAGAAGATGCGCCTGGAGGTCCGGCATCCTTCATTATTTTGACATAGAAGTTGAGTGTATCTTTCCATGCCTTAGTATTAAACTGAGGGTTCCATTTTTCATCAAACCAGCGTGCACCGAATGAGTTGGCAGTAGCTGTTAACAGAGCCATATTTTCACCCCAACCCGCTTTGCCTCGCAGGCAGATTCCGAAAACTTCGTTGTTTTTATCGGTCATTGCACGTGCAGCCTTACCAATAAACTCCCAGCTAGGGGCTTTTGGCATTGTTAGACCGGCTTTTTTCATCAGGTCTTTACGGTACATCACCATTGAACTTTCACCGTAAAAAGGTGCTGCATACAGTTTATTATCGACTGTCAGACCGCCGCGGATTGCCGGTAACAAATCATCTACATCATAATCTGCACCCAGTTTGTCCAGTTCAAGTAACCAGCCCTGCTTGGCCCAGATAGGCACTTCATAGGTACCGATGGTCATCACGTCATATTAGCCACCTTTGGTTGCAACATCGGTAGTAACTTTCTGACGTAGAATATTTTCTTCCAGAGTTACCCACTCAACGGTAATTCCAGGATGTTTTTTAGTGAATTCACCGGTTAATTTTTGCATGCGGATCATGTCACCATTGTTGACTGTTGCTATAGTGAGATTTTCTGCAAAAGCCGGGGGCAGCATCATTGCTGCTACTGACATACCTAGAACGGTACGGATGATTTTTTTCATGTTTTTCTCCTCTTGCTCTTTTTTAGAGCATTTGCTTAATGGGTGAGCAAATATTCGCACCAAAAAAGAACAGAGTCAGCATTTTTTACATAATGCTTAACTTTAAATATAGTTATATTTATTATTTTCCTTTTAAATCAATTGTTTACAAATTTATTTTTTGAGCAATTGCTCAGCCGTATACTCATTTGTAATTAAAGAGTTAATCAATTTTCCCTGTAAGGCACCCAAAATAGCATTTATCTTATGTTTACCAGCTACCACCCCAAACACCAGTTTTTCTGAATCTGGCTTTATGGGAGCACTTGCTACACGTTCATTAATCGAATCCTTAATAATGTTGCCTTTCTTATCAAAAATCCAACCGACAATTTCACCAACTGCACCCTGACTAACAATTGATTTCAATTCATTCCGAGTGATAAATCCATCCTGTTCCAGTGGCGCATCTTTGCACATATGCCCTATTCCCACGAAAGTGACATCAGTCTGGTCTGCCAGCTGCAGAATATTCCTGATTGGCTTTTGATCCTGTAAAACTTTACGTTCTTCAATTGAAGCCGCGATAACAGGAAGTGGCATGGGATAGTGAGGGGCTTTGATTGTATCTGCAATGCGTATGATGACATCATAAGATGAGGCAGATCCATCCGGGGCAATATTACCAACCAGCGACACAATTCGATGCTGGGGGCAATCCATGCGGGTAAGCTGTTCGATACAGGCTCTTAATACGCGGCCTGTTCCCAGAGCAATGATTTTAGGTTCATCTGATTTAAGAAATTGCTCCATAGTCGATGCACAAACCTCGGGAATACCCTGAATGGATGTTTCCGGATTTAAATCATCTGGTACAACTTTACATTTTTTTAAGTCAAATTTATCCTTTAGTTTTACACTTAACTCCATGCAACGTGCAATTGGATGGTCAAGCCTGAACTTGATTAGCTTTTCACTTATAGCCAGAGATACTAACCGTTGCGCTGTCTGACGGGACACCCCGAGTTTTGCTGCAACTTCATCCTGGTTATTACCTGCAACATAGTAAAGCCATCCTGCACGTGCAGCATCATCCAGTCGATTAGTTTCCCTGTCGTTTTTTTTAGCCATTGCCTACCTCATTTCTAAAAATAATGCTTTTTTTAAATTCAGGTCTTTTAATAAAAAATTCTGACCATTTATTTATAACAGGAACTTCTGGTGCCTTATCAACCAATACTCCGGTCTTTATATCGCTATAGTGACTTCCACCAACAAAGTGAATAACTTCCATGCCCGCTGATAAGGCAGCCTGTATACCAGACAAGCTGTCCTCTATGACCAGGCATTCTTCAGGAGCATAGCCCATTGTTTTAGCCGCAAGTAAAAAAAGATCAGGAGCGGGTTTTCCATTCTCAACTTCAACGGCCGAAAAAACTCCATCCGGAAACCACTTTGCCAATGCCGTATATTCTAATGAGTTTTTTATTCTTTCAGGACTACTGCTGGATGCCAGACAAAATTTAACAGAAAGATCACTTAAAATTTCTGTAATACCCGATATGGGCAGTAATTCAGTTTTAAAAGATTCTAAAAGTTTTAGCCTGTATTTCTGCTCTATATCTTCAGCAAGTATAACGTTGAAGTTATCATTGATGTTGTCAACGACATGAGAAAAGCTTCTGCCGAGAAAATTTTGCTGTACATAATCAAAATCAATATGAATACCCATAGCGTGCATACACTCTATTAGAATATTTGCACTGATAATTTCGCTATCGACCAGTACACCGTCACAATCGAAAATAACCAGTTTAATTTTATTATTTTTAATTAGATTTACCTCATTTTGTAATCAATTTTGTGAACTTGTTGTATATATAGTCACGATCACCAGTGGTTGATAAGCGCTGCACCTCTTCCTCATCATCCAGAATTTTAGCTAGCTCAGCCAGAATATTTAAATGCTGATCACCAATAGCGGCTATTGCCACTACCAGATATACAGTATTACCATCAAAATCAATCCCATCAGGAAATTGCAGGATAACAATTCCCGTCCTGTTTATCAGTTTGCGTGCACCACTGGTTCCATGAGGGATTGCGATCCCTTTGCCTATATACGTTGAAAAATCCATCTCTCGCTCCAACATGGCACCCACATAACCCTGTTCGACACACCCCGATTCATAAAGCATCTTCCCTGCAAGGAGAATAGCGTCTTCTTTTGACATCGGATCAATACCTGTTTTAATACACTCCTTTGTCAACACCTGGTATGCGTCCGCATCTTCTTTCACTGGTCTGGATGAGAGATGGCTTTTTTCTTTGACTATTCTATTCACCAGTTCCTGATAGACAGGGGTACCTATAAAACTGGTAATCGCAATATGTATAGCACCCGGTAGCCTGCTAACTGCTCTGGGCGTTAACTTTTCATGAGTAATTACAAGATCTATAGAGTCATCTAATCGATCAACAGGGCAACTGATCACTTTCATATCAATGCCAGATTCAGTCATTACAGAACGTAGTTTACTGGCACCCAAAGCACTTGACCCCATACCGGCATCACAGGCTACGGCAATTAAATGAACATCTGAAATATTTTTTACTTCATGCGGAATGCAATTGTAAGCAATGACGGTTTTCGACCCTTTTAATAATGTTATTTTTTCTTTTGTATCTGCCAGAACCTCTTCGTTATCGCTAAACTCACGGTCAATTAAAAGTGAACCGATAAAAAAAGTAACCAAAGTTGATACAAAAACGCCAGCCAGCACAGCAATTAACCCACCTTTAGGTGCCAGAGCTACCACAGCCACAATACTACCAGGCGAAGGCACCGAAACCAGACCGGCACCCAGCAACGAAAAAGTAAACACACCTGATGCCCCACCGGCTATAACTGCAAGAATTAATTTTGGCTGCATTAAAACATAAGGAAAATACATTTCATGAATTCCACCAAAAAAATGAATCAGAATAGCACCAGGCGCAGTTTGTTTAACAACGCCTTTGGTAAACACATAATAAACCATTAAAATGCCCAATCCGGGGCCTGGATTGGTCTCTAATAAAAAGAAAATGGATTTACCTGCCTCAATAGTCTGGCTAATTCCAAGAGGACTAAACACACCATGATTCATGGCATTGTTTAAAAAAAGAACTTTAGCTGGCTCCACAATAAGTGAAATAAAAGGTAACGCCCCTGCATTAACAACCTGTTCAACGAACAGACCAAGTCCATCATCTAAATACTCAACTAATGGGCCAATAATTTCGAAAGCACAGATTGCCAGTAACCCGCCGGTAATTCCCGCTGAAAAGTTACTTACCAGCATTTCAAACCCGCCGGGTGTACGATTCCCGATGACTTCATCGACTTTTTTAATAACCCAACCCGCTAAAGGCCCGACTATCATAGCTCCAGCAAACATTGGAATGGACGTGCTGACTATCATCCCTGTTGATGTGATGGCACCCAATACCCCTCCTCTTTCACCATACACGAGTTTACCGCCGGTATAGCCTATCAACACAGGTAACAGGTAAAACACCATAGGATCAACGAGGCGGGCAAGAGATTCGTCAGGTAGCCAGCCATCAGGAAGAAATAATGCTGACATTAGACCCCAGGCTATAAAAGCCCCAATATTCGGCATCACCATTCCGCTCAAATACCGTCCGAATTTCTGAATATTTTGAGTACTTATTTTATTTTCTGAAGTATTTTTTTCAACCATCCAACTAAGCTCTGATTGTATTGTACAATTAACGTCTTAAAATATTGATTGTCAAGTATACGCCATGGATCTGACTCAGAAACACTCTCCACTTCACGGTCTAACCCAAAATGATCGTGTTAGCCCCAGTTTTAATGATTTGACAGCCTTCCGCTTTTAATAAAAAAGCAAAGTTCCTTTTCCGGGGAAAGCTGAAAATGTAAAATTTACGAAAGTCAGTAGATTAGAAGAATAAATTTAACATAACATCAATCTATTACGCATCTTTTTAGCGCTCAACTGAATTTTCCAGAGTTTTAGTTAATAGGCCTGGATGGCAAAATTTGACTATGTAGCAGGATAACAGCTGAAGTGATGCCCGGCGGAGTTGAGGCGGTAATGGACTGCCTACTAAATTGTACTTTCAATGCAAAAAAACAACCCCCGTAAACGGGGGTTGTTTAAAATTCAAATTTTTATTTACTGACTAACTCTTACCCGGTCCATTACCATTCCCGTTATCATTGTCGTTACCAGTTTCATTTTCATGCTCGTGCTGCTCTGGCATGCTCTCCATATGATTATCTCCTTCCTGCTCATGCTCTGCATCCTGATATTGAAAACGATTCATCTCACCGGCACCTTCACCATTACCGCTACCATCACTAAGGTTATCTCCAGCATGATCACCTATGTTCTCTCTGAGTCTGTCACGATTTTGAGCCATGGTTTTTACCTGTTCACGGGCTTCATCACTCGCCGCATCGGGAAGCTCAATCATTTTCATTACTGCTTCAGTTGACTTTTCATTCATTTGCATGACTCGAATGGTTACTTCTTCATCGGCGGATGCCATTGCCCCTAAAGGTAGTGATAAGCCCAGGGCGAAAGCAACTGCTAAATTTATTTTTTTCATGTTGTTAATCTCCATTAACGATAATTTAAAAATTAAACCGGTTTGATTTCGTTCAACTGATATCGCTGAACGCCATCCATATTTGTTTTCAGCACAAGTCGAAATGTTTTCAGCTTGTCGCCATAACTTAATCGGGCTAATAACTCACCTTCGCCACTTTTTACCGCCATTACAGGCAGAGCCAGAACGTTCTGCCCTTTATGCAAACTGGTCTGCCATGACAAACTGTTACGTCCCGGGTAACCATCCAGTTCCATATTATCCGGCAAATCTATACTCAGTTTGACCAGTTGTATTTCTTTCTCTGAATCAAACATCAGCCTCACGGTTTGCGGCTGATTCATTGTGATCGAAACAGATGCAGGTTGTTCAATTGTCTGAATTTCGGGAATATATATGCTTGATACAAACCAGATTGCCAGACTGGCCACGGCTGCTGTGGCAAAACCGCTGGCGAAGTTGAAACGATGCTGTTGACGAGGCTGCTTTTTATACTGCCTGCGCACTTCGGCAAAAACCCGCTGTTCAAAGTTATTCGACGGCGCTGGCAATGGAAGATCCCTTAAAGCCAATAATAGTGATTCAGCGCTTTCCAGTTTGCTGGCACAAGCACTGCATTTTGCAATATGCTGCTCAACAGCCAGTTGCTCTGAAATCATCAGGCGCCTGTCCAGATAGTCATCAATTTTTATATCTTCACATTTCATAATTTTATCACCATATTATCTATAAACGCTGTGCGCTGAAATTGGTTCCATTTTATAGATAATTTCCTGTAATTTTTGTCGTGACCTGCTTAGACGTGACTTAATCGTACCAACAGGAATATCAATGGTTTCACTGATTTCCAGCATACTATAACCTTCTACGTCATGTAACAGGATTAAAATACGCTGATTTTCATTCAATTTATGCAATGCTTTTTCGATAATCTCGCGGGTCAGTTCTGCATTCATCACCTGAGCCGGCCCGGCATCTTCTGAAGCATGTGTTTCATAAAAGAATTCTTCATTATCCGTATAATCTATAGGCGAACGTTGTTCGCGCCGTTTTTGATCTATAAAAAGTCGATATAGAACTCTTGTCAACCAGGGCGATAACTTTTCAATCTTCTGTAATTCCTGTAAACGGGGATATAGCTTCAACAATAGATCCTGAATCAGGTCTTCTGCATCATCACGTTGTCCTGTTAAGCGGTAAGCCAGTTTATACAGTCGACTGATGTGAGGGCATACAAGTCGCTCGAACTTGCAATGTGAGTCTTTTCTAAAAGGCCATAAGTTTTTAATTCCCATGTCATCCAAACGCCTGAAAATTTAAAAGGTTCCATTTATTGATTAATAATGCCTGGCGGATTCAACTCTGAAGTGCAACGCAGTTAATTCCAGATCTAGCGAACGAT
>CALCSG010000032.1 GCA_937894085.1 uncultured Gammaproteobacteria bacterium
AAACCGACGAAAACCGGTTTGAGCGTTTACAGTCAAAAGATGCTGGAAGAAGTGTTGAACATTATTGTGAACGAGCCAGATCAGGGCTATACAAAATGACATCAGGAAAAAAGCCAATGAATACTATCTTTGCCTTCCAGGAAGCCGTTAAAATAAGCCCGGTTGCCGGTCAATTCTGGCTGGAAAGGCTGGGTAAAATTAATGCAGTTGATTTTGAATTCATTTTTAATGAAATTCCTGACTCTGAGATTTCTGAAACTGCCAGAAATTTTGCGCTGAAGATGTTGTCAGTTAATCAGAATCGTTTACTAAATCTATAGTTGAGTAAGAATGAAATCTCTATTTGTAGCATGGCAGGATCCTCAATCCAGACAGTGGGCACCCGTCGGTCGTCTTAGTCGGGATAATGATCATTATCGCTTTGTATACACTCAAGGCGCTAAAGATTTACCTAACTTTACACCTTTTGGCCGGATGACGGATCTGCAGGTCGAATATGTTTCTGACAAGTTATTTCCATTATTTTCAAATCGTATCCTGGCTAAGTCGAGGCCGGAATATGAGCAATATCTGGGATGGCTGGGGATGACAAAATCCCATTATGATGCACTTGATGAATTGTCTCGCACAGGCGGTGTCAGAGCCACGGATTCGCTGGAAGTTTTTGCCTGCCCTCAACCAACACTGGATCATAATTACGAGGTATATTTTTTCTGCCGTGGATTACGTCATTTGCATACTGAAAACCAGAGAAGAGCTGATGAATTAACACGGGGCGAAAGGCTATATGTTATGCCTGATCCGCAAAATGAGTTTGATAAAATGGCGCTATTATTGAGAACGGGTGACCCCATTTCTCTAGTTGGTTATGCTCCGCGTTATTTCTCTGGAGAGTTTAATCAATTAATTGAATTAGTGTCGGCTGAAAATGTAAAAGTTACGGTAGAAAAAGTCAATCTTGATGCGCCACTGCAATACCGGATTCTCTGTCGAATCAGTTCCCCCTGGCCTGAACAATTTCAGCCTTTTCAAAATGATTCATTTCTGTCACTTGTGAACTAAGCTTTTCAAGAAACGGTTTTTCTCATCAAAGTCATATGCTTTATTTATTATAAAAAATAAAACCGGCATCACTATTATCAGGGTTCTTTATAAGCACAAAGGAGAAGAGGGGGAGGAATGATACGTCTACGGAACCAATGGCGTCATTCCGGCAGGTCTTTAGCCGGAATCCATCAACCAGTAAAGCTGGATTTCATCCTTAGATCCGTAAGCGATATACCTCTGTATCGCTCTTCCTGATAAAAACCTCAAGACCCAATACAGTTAAGTTAAGCTAAAATTCATAAAGAGCTCGTCATTCCGGCATGCTTTTAGCCAGAATCCAGTGGCGTTGGTGCGATGGATCCCGGCTAAAAGCATGCCGGGATGACGATGGAAATGCCTTAACTTAATGGCATTGCCTCAAGATCCCCAAAAAGGCATTATCATACCCATATTGGTGATTTCGATATAAGTCACTTCCGTCAGTGACTACACACATGAACAGTGAGATTTGAAACATGAGAAAATTTTTTAAGACGTCTTTATTAGGTGGTCTGGTTGTTATATTGCCAGTTGCCATTTTAGGCTTTTTCTTTAAATGGCTGTTCAAGTTAGTGACTGACCTGATCCAGCCACTGGCTGATTTTGCGTCAGCTCTGTATCCCTTTCCGGGAATAATCGCGGATATTGTGGTCATAGTGATTATTCTGCTCAGCTGTTTTTTTGTGGGCGTTCTGGTAACCACTAAACTGGGTAATCTTCTGCATCGAGCATTTGATGATGTATTACAGCATCTGGCGCCAGGTTACCGTACGGTGAAGGAAGTGGTCGTGCAATTATTCGGTTCGGCAGGAAACTCGCCTTTTTCTAACGGGATGGTTGCACGGGTGAAAATATTTGGTGTTAACTGCCCGACAGAAATCACGGGTTTAGTGGTAGACCGCTCTGCTGATGATATCTTCACTATTTTTGTGCCGACCGGGCCGAACCCGACATCCGGCAATATTTATCACGTGCAAAAAGAGCAGGTTACTTTATATCCGGGTATCAAGCTGGATTCTGCGATGCGTACGGTGATTGCCTGTGGCGCCGGTTCTGCTGAATTGTTTAAAAGTAAACAGGTTTGATATGCTGGCATGTTATCCGGGTATGTAGTGCAGATCAGATAGAGCTACCTGATTACCCCTGACCTTTATCCATTCCCGGTGTTTCAGGTGTTGGAGTCGGTATGAACTCTGGATTGGCTGGTTTTAACAGCGATATAGTTGCTTTTATGATATCGGTATAGCGTAGACCGACTCCGACACCTCTGCAGCCCTGTATTCAGTTAGAGCTATGAAAATTGCGAGACACAAAATATAAATTTCATGAATAAATATTTGACCAGAAAGATTATTGCGTCGGTTGTTATTGCATTGCTGATGCTGGTTTCCAGTATTAAGGTTCTGGATAACTATGCCGATGAATACACCACTGAAGCAATAACTGCGGCTGCGATTAGTTATGCGACGGCACGCGGAATCAATGCGCTGGTTTCCATGATGCAGACTACCACTATTGAAGCAGGGGTGGGTGTTTCAGGCTCTATTTCGGTAGGCGAATTACTGGATCCATTGAATGACCTTATTGAAAGATATTCATCGGTTATGGTGGTTGTTCTTGCCTCGCTGGCCGGGCAGAAGGTGCTGTTATTAATTTCCTCACAGCAGTTTTTTCAGGTGCTTATTATGCTATTCGGCCTGGCATCAATTATTGTCGTTCAGTTAAATAAAACGTCCAGGTTTGGATTTATTCTGAAATCATTTTTAATCCTGGTTTTTATTCGATTCTCGCTGGGCATTGCGGTTGCGATGAATGGCCTGGTGGATTCATCATTTCTGATCGATCAAACTAAATCCTATGAGAATGAAATCGAAATATTCAAGCAGGATATGTCCAGTTTGAATTCCGATTCAGGTGTCAGCGTAGAACAAATTGAAGCATATCGAGCTGCTTTGAAGAATCTGCAGAATGACGATAAGTTAATCACTCAAAAGCTGGTCAGTTTGAACAATGAAAGGGTTGAAGTAGAGACAGGGCTGAACCAGTTGAAAGACCAGTTGGACAGCAAGCAGGAAAATCTCAGTACCATTGGGAAATTGTTTAATGAGGACTTAACGGTAAAATCGCTGAAACAGGGTATAAGGTCTGGAGAACAAAAGCTTGGTCAAATCATGAATGATATTGAGCAACAGCAAGCCAGGTTGCAGGCTATCTCGAAAGAGACAGTCAGTCTTGATAAAAAAATCAGGGGAGAACCGGAGGGGTTCTTTGAACGCATACAGAAAAAAAGTAACGCAATGATGAACAGTTTTGATATTCAGAAAATTGAAGATAAGGTGAATAAGAATATCGGTAATTTTATGAACCTGATGGCTATTTATATCCTTAAAACTATCGTTTTTCCGCTACTGTTTTTTTATATGTTGCTATTAGTTTTAAAGAGAATCTGGAAGGTAGAGCTTTAGCAACGAATTGTATTAAATTGCAATTCTGTCTGTCATTGCGCTGAAGAACGCAATCCATTGTTCGGGGTGTGCTAATCGTTCAGGTCAGGCATGTTCGTTGAGATGGATGCCGGCCTTCGCCGGTATGACGACTTTTATTACTGGACGCAAAAATGGCTTTTCAATTCTCCCCTACCGGTAGTTACGGGAATGACGAAGCGTTAAAATAGTATATCTGTCTGTCATTGCGCTGCAGAGCGCAATCCATCGTGTGGGGAAGCTGGTCGATTGGGTCAGGCATGTTCGTTGAGATGGATGCCGGCCTTCGCCGGTATGACGATTTTTATTACTGGACGTATGAATGGCTTTTCAATTCTCCACTACCCGGTAGTTACGGGAATGATGAAGCGTTAAAATAGTATATCTGTCTGTCATTGCGCTGCAGAGCGCAATCCATCGTGCGGGGTGTGCTAATCGTTCAGGTCAGGCATGTTCGTTGAGATGGATGCCGGCCTTCGCCGGTATGACGACTTTATTACTGGACGCAAGAATGGCTTTTCAATTCTCCACTACCCGGTAGTTACGGGAATGACGAAGCGTTAAAATAGTATATCTGTCTGTCATTGCGCTGCAGAGCGCAATCCATCGTGCGGGGTGTGCTAATCGTTCAGGTCAGGCATGTTCCTTGAGATGGATACCGGCCTTCGCCGGTATGACGATTTTTATTCACAGTGATTATTGAAAAAGGAGTTTGGTAATGGATAAACAACACTGTGTTTATATCCTGGCGAGTAAAAGAAATGGAACGATTTACACCGGCGTTACATCGCAGTTGATAAAACGTGTCTCGGAGCATAAAAGCAATGTCGTAGCAGGTTTTACCAGCAAGTATAATGTCCATCACCTGGTCTGGTTTGAGTTAGCTGAAACCATGGAAGCAGCTATACACAGGGAAAAGAAAATTAAGAACTGGAACCGGGAATGGAAGATCAATTTGATAGAGCAACAAAATCCGCACTGGGTCGATTTATATAACGACTTATTGTGATGAGCTAAGTGATTTTTGGGTAGCGATTTAATTGCTGGCAATATCTTTGAAATGGGTTCCTTCTTTTGCCCAAATGGCGGGAAGTTGATATAGCAATTCTGTCTGTCATTGCGCTGCAGAGCGCAATCTATCGTGTGGGGAAGCTGGTCGATTGGGTCAGGCATGTTCGTTGAGATGGATGCCGGCCTTCGCCGGTATGACGATTTACATCCTTAGACCCTAAACGGTGCTTCCATATATCACTTCTCCCGCAAAAAGCAAACGGGTATGACTCCCGTTTTGGTTTTAGTCTAAATGACTGGCTTTCAGCTGTTACCTGAGATATTCAGTTTTTAGCTGATAAAGTGTTTACACTAAAGTAAAAACTCATAAATTGATTCATTAATAAGTCATTAAAGTACTTAATGATCTATTAATGATACTTTTAGTGCTTGATATCTTAAAGTCCCGGTGCTATTTTTCATTAAATACCTACACTCCAGCATTCTGATTTATAGGCAGACTAGAAGATAAAACATGGTAAAGCCAAAAACCCGTACTTACGCTCGTTACAGCACCGATGCAGTAATGCTCATGGGGCGACTGATACAGTCTGCACGAAAGGAGCGTAAACTTACCAGTCAGGAGCTTGCTGAACGCGCCGGCATATCGCGCGGATTATTGCAGCGTATTGAAAAAGGTGATTTAAGCTGTGGTATCGGTGCAGTTTTTGAAGTTGCGAGTATTGTTGGGGTTTCTCTATTTGATGCCGATGCCAGCAGTCTTTCAAAACATATTAAACAGGTAGAGGATAGATTAACTCTGCTACCTGGGTCTGTGCGTAAAACGTCCAGGATGGTCAAGGATGATTTCTAAAGCAGGCTACACTGAAGCATTTGTCTGGATCTGGCTGCCTGAAGAAACCGTACCAGTTGTTGCAGGCAGGCTGGAAGCGCATGACGGTAAAATTCAATTTAATTATGGTAAGAGTTACCTGGAAAGGTTACAGGATTCAACTCCGGTTATGTCTATATATGACGTGGAGCTTCCACTTAAACCGGGAATTTTACCCTTACTTGATGGCCTGAGTATGCCCGGTTCTATCAGGGACGCTGCGCCCGATGCCTGGGGACGTCGCATTATTATTAATCGTAAACTGGGCATAAAGGGCGCAAATACTGATACGTTTCAACTTGATGAACTTACCTACCTGTTAGAATCCGGTTCAGATCGAATTGGAGCACTTGATTTTCAGTGTTCCCCCACCGACTATCAGCCGCGTTTAGCCGGTAATGTTAGTTTTGATGAATTAATCGATTCAGCCGCTCGTGTTGAAAAAGGTGTACCGCTTACTGAAGAACTGGATCAGGCATTGTTTCATGGTACTGCGATTGGTGGCGCGCGCCCCAAAGCGCTTATTGAACAGGATAGCAGGAAATATGTAGCCAAGTTTTCTTCAAGTAGTGACTTATATGCTGTGGTAAAAGCTGAATTTATAGCCATGAGACTGGCACAGCATGCCGGTTTGAATGTTGCACAGGTAAAGCTTGAATCTGCTTCACATAAAGATGTATTACTCATTGAAAGATTCGATCGGGTAAAAGTTAGCAGTGGATGGCAACGCAAGTCCATGATTTCTGCATTAACACTTTTTGGCCTGGATGACATGATGGCAAGATATGCCAGTTATGAAATCTTTGCAGAGATTATCCGGCATAAGTTTTTAAACCCTGCAGTAACTTTAAAGGAATTATTCTCACGCCTGATTTTTAATATTTTATGCGGTAACACCGATGATCATGCAAGAAATCATGCTGCTTTCTGGGACGGTAAAGCTTTAAGTCTGACACCTGCTTATGATATCTGCCCGCAAAATCGTTCCGGCAATGAAGCATCACAGGCTATGCTGATCAGTGGGAACAATAACTTGAGTCAAGTTCAGAATTGTATCGGTGCCGCTCATCATTTCCTGTTATCCGGGGAACAGGCTATGGCGATTTTTAATCATCAGAAAGAAGTGATAGAAAACAGCTGGGAAGAGACTTGTGACGAAGCATTGTTAAATGAAACCGATAGAAAACTGCTGTGGAACAGGCAGTTTTTAAATCCATTTGTTTTATATGGCCTGGATGAGTGATTGTTCAAAAGCTATATTGGCCCGTTTGTATGAGTCTACCTGGCCTACGCCGGAACGACGGGGATTTAAAATAGTAATGCTATCTGTCATTGCGCTGAAGAGCTCAATCTATCGTGCGGGGAAGCTGGTCGCACAGGTCAGGTATGTTCGTTG
>CALCSG010000033.1 GCA_937894085.1 uncultured Gammaproteobacteria bacterium
ACAGAGAAAACTAACTTCAACCTACGGTCAGGGGAGTCTCCTGTCTACTCGAAAGTACACGAAGCTCACGAAGACAGACAGGTAAGATCAAGCAGTTGAATAAGCATGGATTATCAGCATCACACACACGCAGACATGAATAACACTGCACTTGGTCGTCTAATCTTCGTACTTATCTTAATTCACGTTCATCGGTGTTTTGTAGTTTATAAAGTAAGCTGTTAACTCAGTTATTTGTATCATTTTGAAAAACCTGGTGGATCCGCAATGATTTTCCTCCGTGTGCTCAGTGAGCTTCGTGGTGAATATCTTTTGACTTTATTGCGGTGAATAGATACTAAAAAACTGTATTAATATTTGCGTACCCGGAGCCTTTGATAGTATGGCTGTATTCTGTAATTTTTACTGACGGAACTATGTATGTAATAAAGAAAGATTCATGATTTTCCGATCAGTTTATTCCACACGATAGTCAAATCCTCAATCCCGAGTTGAGAAGGCAGAAGTTCGCTTTTAATTTCGTGCCAATGGGGATTGCCAATTTTAGCGACTGCATGATTGAAAACATAGTTTCCTTCAAAGCCCATTCTTAAATCTGAAATAACCAGCCTGTCATCAATGATAGTAGTTTTGTTAAAACCCTGTGCAAACCACTCTAATCGCTGTACGGACGACAGATCTTTAACCTGTTCAATTAATTCTTTATTTTTTTTGTGGGTTTGAAAGCTGATAGTCTGTTCAGCATTAAGCATTGAATAGTAGCCTTCAAGATAATTATCGTCCTGCACAACAACCACTCGCCATAGCAGGGTATTAAAGGGTGCTGGTGTACTGAAGATGTTAACTGAGTGAGTGTCATTTTTTAATGATGCCAGTACCCGATTCTCAACATGGAGTTTGGCTGTCCAGCTCCAGACCAGGTAAATACTGCTTAGTACCAGCCCCGTTGCCAGGGTTCTGAATGCCGCTGTGTTTTGCGGCTTAATAAGAATGACTATGACCCCGATTAGTAATGGCAGAGTATACAGTGGATCAATAATAAAGATTGTGCTCCACATCACCGGTGGTGATGCTAATGGCCAGAATAACTGTGTGCCATAAGCGGTATGAGCATCCAGTAACGGGTGGGTGATCAGGGCAAGCGATATGGCGAGAAACCAGGGACCAGGTGCAGTTCTGACCGGTTCGTAAAACCTTTTAAGAATTGCCCAGAGGAATATCGAGAAAGGCATTAAAGCAAACAGGGAATGAGTAAAACCCCGGTGGTATGTGAAATTTGCAACAGCATCACCGTAATCAATAAAAACATCCAGGTCGGGAGCTGTTCCGAGCATGGCACCAATTAATACTGCTTTACGTCTATGTTGTTTGGGTACGCATACTGCCGCGATTGTTGCACCTAATACAATTTGGGTTACTGAGTCCAAATTTTACTCCAGAACTGATCGTTAAAAAAACAGCTAACTTATACCCGATAAGTTATGCTTTTAGTGACTGTAATACTGTTTCCATACGCTGCTGTAAAATATCCTTCAGTGCAGGGTGTTCGGAGATAAGCGGGCTGATGGCAATTTTAAATTGCGGGTATTTTTTCATGACTTCTGCACAGATTTCGACGATATCACCACCGGCACCGGCATGTCTGCCAGCCAGAAAAAACTGCAGAATAACCAGCGCACTGGTTGCCCCGCCTTCTGCCCTGGATGTTAACCAGTGTTGCAACAGATCTCCGTTAAAGTCATATTCTGTGCCGGGTCGGCGCTCCATGACAGCCTGCTGCAGTTTGACGTTTGCAGGTAGTCTGGATTGTACTCTGCTGGCGAGTTGCTTTCTAACTTCAGTTACCTTTGCTACCGGAGAGCCATGATCCACCAGCACTATGTTTTTCAACGGCAGCTCATTTGTGTCAGCGGTTTGTAAAATGTGATCATGAATAATGGTTTCTAACAGGGGCTCTCCCTGCGGCAGCGGGTAGATAACTTCAGCAATTGTCAGTGTAAATTCACCGAACTGTGGTTTTAACAGGTCGAGTTGTTCCGGTACAAAGGAAGTAATTGCTTTGCTGTTGCCAAAAAATAAAGGTAACAATAGAAATTCACGATGTCCTTCACTGAGTTTACGGGTCATGAAATCGATAAATATCTGTGCAGGCCTGCCGTCCAGTTTTTCTGCAGGAATGCGTTGAGCATGTTGAAACGATACTGGATAGATAGTCTGGCCGGTTTTTTCGCTGAGCCCGTCAGCCAGAACACGTAACTGGCGGGTGGCATCGGGTTTGGTTGAGCCATTATCGGCGATAAATATGATCGGCATGGGTAGTTTTCTCCAGTGTGTTTGAGTCCGCTGATAGTTTCAAGCCTAAGATGAAACCGTAGTTAATTGTATAAGAAAATTTAAAATGTACAAGAAATATTGACATGTACAAGAATTTGTCTAGTATTTGTCAGGCCTGTGCAGAAATATTATCAATGGTTTTTGATAAATGCTGTTTGGCTGACATAGTAACTATATAACTGGATAAGGGTGAAAAAATGAATGAACAGGTGAATACTGACTGGATGTCTCTGCCCACTGAGCAGGGTCATTTCGGCCCTTATGGTGGTGTTTTTGCGCCCGAAACGTTAATTGCTCCGTTGGACGAATTGAAAACCGCTTATCAAAAATATATGCGTGATCCACAGTTTCTGCAGGAACTTGACGAAGACTTGCAAAATTATGTGGGCCGACCCAGTCCTTTATATCATGCTCAAAGGTGGTCTGGGCAGCTGGGCGGTGCGCAAATCTGGTTAAAGCGCGAAGATTTAAACCATACCGGTGCGCATAAGGTGAATAATACCATTGGCCAGGCGTTATTAGCTAAACGCATGGGTAAAACCAGAATTATTGCTGAAACTGGGGCAGGGCAGCACGGGGTGGCGAGTGCCACCGTTGCCGCACGACTGGGACTGGAATGTGTGGTATACATGGGCGCAAGGGATATCGAACGACAGCAATTGAATGTGTATCGTATGAAATTACTGGGTGCCAGTGTGGTTGCCGTGGAGTCGGGTTCAAAGACTCTTAAAGATGCGCTAAATGAAGCCATGCGTGACTGGGTGACGAATGTCGATAATACCTTTTATATTATTGGTACGGTTGCCGGACCGCATCCTTATCCCATGCTGGTGCGTGATTTCCAGTCAGTTATAGGGCGTGAAGCCCGTCAGCAATCTTTATCACAGATCGGTAAGCTACCGGATATGTTGCTGGCCTGTGTCGGCGGTGGTTCCAATGCGATAGGCCTGTTTCATCCTTTTCTTAATGATCCGTCGGTCAAAATGATTGGAGTGGAGGCCGGGGGCGATGGCATCGCCAGTGGCAACCATGCTGCCCCGTTATGTGCAGGTAAGCCCGGTATATTACATGGCAATCGTACCTATATCATGGAGGATGAAAATGGCCAGATTGCCGATACTCATTCGATTTCAGCCGGACTGGATTATCCGGGTGTCGGGCCTGAACATGCCTGGTTGAAAGACATGGGGCAGGTTGAATATGTGGCCGTTGATGATCAGGAAGCTCTGGATGCCTTTCATGACCTGACTCGTATCGAAGGTATTATACCGGCGCTGGAAACCAGTCATGCGCTGGCTTATGTGACAAAACTGGCCCCAACCATGAATCCTGATCAGTCTATCGTGGTGAATTTATCGGGACGAGGCGATAAGGATATATTGACCATGGCCGATATTGAAGGGATTGAGGTATAAGGTCGATTGTCTATTAATCATGGAACCTGAAGCTTATGAACAAGTTCAATCCGATGAAACTGATGCTCTCTAAATGGACAGCAGTGCAACCGAAGAACAGGGAAAAACATTTCATAGTCACCGAGCTGATCCGTGATGAACAGGAAAATATTATCGCCTGCCAGATTGAAGCGGTTGTTACCGGTAAATCGAGCACTATTGACTGGGTAATGCTGAAAGATTCCCGGATCTGGAGTATGGGCTGGAACTAAAAAAATCAAACTTGAGTAAGAGCAATATGCGAATTTATAAATTATTAATACTTGTGCTGATATTGAGTGGTTGTGTCGGTATTCCTCAGGGAGTGCAACCGGTTAATCAATTTGAAGTCGATCGATACCTGGGTAAATGGTATGAAATAGTGCGCCTTGATCATTCTTTTGAGCGCGGTCTGGATCGGGTCAGTGCAGAGTACTCTCTACGCGAAGACGGCGGGCTAAAAGTCATTAACCGTGGATTTTCGAGCGAGAAGAATGCCTGGAAAAGTGCCGAAGGCAAGGCTTATTTTGTTGACGCTAAAGAAGATGGTTATCTTAAAGTTTCTTTCTTTGGCCCCTTTTATGGTGCCTATGTTATTTTCGAACTGGATAAAACGAATTATCAGTATGCCTTTGTCTCTGGTCCGGATAAATCTTATCTGTGGTTTCTGTCGCGCAGCCCGAAAGTCAGTGATGAGTTGATGCAGAAATTTATCACACAGGCCGGGCAGCTCGGTTTTGATACTTCAAAATTAATTTATGTGGATCAGGGTTAATGGTGAGAAATGCGGGCTAGTCCGAATAATTTATAGGTACGAACCATGTGTGAGTGAAAAATACCGCTAGAAGGTGTTAAATATAGATTTGAATTGACTACTAACTCGTCTTCTGACTATTTGTTCAGGATCTAAGCAGTCATTCCGAAGAGCGATGTAGTAATCTGTTTTCAACGGATCACCTAACTGACCGGTTTTGTGGATAAACTCTTTGCTTCCAATGGCTGAAAGTCATCTGCCTGCTCAGTCAGCCTGTCTGCCAGGTAGCTCAATAACACACCATAAGCTGGCACAAACAATAGCAGGCTAATAATCAGCTTAAAGGAAAAATCAACCAGCGCAATCTCCACCCAGTGTTCGGCCATGAAGGCATCCGGACTCTGGTAAAAAGCAATACTGAAAAACAGCAGGGTATCCAGCGCACTGCCAAGCACAGAGGAAGCCGCAGGTGCTACCCACCAGCGTCGCTTGCGTCGCAAACGATCGAATACCTGCACATCCAGAAACTGACCGAAAACATAGGCCACAAAGCTGGCCAGTGCTATCCGAGCCACAAACAGGTTAAACTCGGCCAGCTGCGCAAAGCCCTGAAAAGCCCCTTCGTAAAACAATACCGAAAACACATAAGACAACAGCAAAGCCGGCATCATTGCACGCAGGATAATACGGCGAGCAGCATTTGCACCAAAGATACGCACCGTTAGATCGGTGGCGAGAAAAATAAACGGGAAGCTAAATGCACCCCAGGTTGTATTAAAGCCCAGCAGGGTAAAAGGCAATTGCACCAGATAATTACTGAGAGCGATAATCAGAAGGTGGCAGGCGACGAGGTAAGTCAGGGCTTTACGCGTTTGCGCTGATATTTGAAAACTCATGATGAACCTTTTTGTTAATGGGGGCGAGGGAACCCAATTAGTTAAACCTGGAAAAATCAGTAGAGCGTGAAAAAGATGTGTAAGGCAGCTCCATAGCATCCATGCTATCGCTGCATAAGCACATCCTGTACAAAAGATTGATGTGCATGGTGAAATCAAAAATACCGTAGTCACCTGATTGGTGAAGAGTGTATTTTTGATTTTATCAGGTGCATCAAGGTCTTGCGCAGACTTTCATGATTCTACTGATTTTTTCAGGTTGAAGTATCTCGTATCTACTGTGATACTGGACCGGAATTATAAGTGTTATCGTTGATTTGTACAGTGTAAAGTAACTTGACTGATTGATCCTGAAGTTTAGTAAATGCATCAAAACATTTAATTTGTATCTGACCCTAGATATTCTAGATATTTAGATTGATTTTATTTAATTTGTATCTGACCCTAGTTATTTGTGACCCTAGTTATTTGCTAGTTATTCGTGCTTCTATGCAGATCGTCTGCTCCTGGTATGCATCTTTATTAACGCTCAACGGTGTTTTACAGTTTATAAGGTAAGCAAATAACTCAGTTATTTTTATCATTTTGAAAAATCTGGTGGATCCGCAATGATTTATCTCCGTGTGCTTCGTGGTGAATATCTTTTGACTTTTTTGCACTGAAAAGGTACTGCAAAAAAAAGTATAAAATGACAAACCAACTGGTACACCTTTAACTGCTATCTTTCTATCACAGACTTTTATTGTTTTTTCTCGAAGTTTTGATCTCATTCGAAAAACCTTTATCCTTAATAATACACATAATGCCTCAAACAGAAGCGGCTGAAAGCCCTCTGACTGTTTTTTTTGTGAATTTATTGTAGTGAGCAAAACTTGTGCTGAGTCACTAACCTTTTTTATTGTTGATAAGGTGGGTGGACACCTATTATTACCTATTATTTTTTAAAGCAACGTTTAGTCTTTTTCGTATTGCATATCTATCTGAATACCAAGCAACTTAGATTCTGGAGAATCGTCTTTTAACTCCAGTCTTACCGTGGCAAATATTTCTTCAAATTCTTCTTCGGTAAGAACATCCTTTAATGAAGTTAACTGATCTTCGTTAATAGTCGCTATATATTGCTTATCAGATGCCTTTGTTAACGTGTGAGCACGCTGTAACAGTATTGCCCTTTGCCTAGGGTCTATATCACTCAAAATCCTACTATCATGGAAAATGCTCTGAAAATGGTGAACCCTTGAATTAATTAAGTTATTTAAGTCATAGCAAAAGATCTTAACTTCGTTAATTCCATCTGAAGAGTCATTTTGAATTTTAGCACTTATTTTGAATCGCTCTTGATTGTTGCCCTCGTTATTTTGTATTGAAATGCCAGCAGGAACTTCCGGGTAAAACTCATTTGCTAAATCGCTGAATCCAAGATATACAGGATGATCTTGATCCTTGTAAGCTTCCAAATACTCGATTGTACTGACTTCTTGGCTAGATAGTTCCTTTAGTGCCTCTGCCATTTCTTTTTTAGAGTGTGCTGAGATATTTTTATAATCTTGTAGTTTAGAGAGCTTACTCTTTAGTTCTGTTAGCTGTGCATTGATTGCAGCGAAAAAGTCTAAAGCTCGACTTTTTGCCAACAGCTTCATTTTTTCGTCAAAAGCTTTCTGCAATTCAGTTTTGCTTTTTTCTTCTTCCGAAAGTGCTATCGATAATTTCTTAAGTTCTTTAGCTAATCGATCACTTCGTTTGGTATGAATGCTTTTGTGGAATACGGTTACATTTTCGAGTGTTTGCAGTGTACCTTCTTTAAACAAATCAGTGATTTCTCCATACAAGCTATAAACTTTCTCTAAGTCCATATCCTGATATAAGCTCATGCTATGTCGAACATTTTTTATACTGGTGTTTAAGTAATAAAGTCGATTTTTCAATTGTGACAGTTTTTCTGCCATGCTATCTGCTTCAGCTTGAATCGCTGCATAGTTTTCTGCAACATTATAGTTTTTAATGTCGGATTCTAATTTCTTAATATCTAG
>CALCSG010000034.1 GCA_937894085.1 uncultured Gammaproteobacteria bacterium
TTTTGATCATGGCTGAGTTTCCAGGGTAATCAGAAAAATTTATAAATCATACCGCTTATGTTCACTTCGTCTTCGCCCTGCACGCTGACTGACTACTCCGACAATATCTTTTATACCGTTCGGCAGCGGGATTTCATCAAAACCGGGTTGAGTGGCGCGCAAAACATATATATCACTTTCAATGAAAAGCTGGCGAAAAATAAACTCTTCATTTGGGTTGGCGACCACATAACATTCATTTCTAACAGCTCCGCCCGGGTCAATCACAATGATGTGACCTTCCTCAAACTCGGGCAGCATATCATCACCTAAAACACGTAACGCGAAAGGCTCACTGGATCCACAACTGGAAACCTCTGTATCAATTTGAAATGCACTCATTTTTTAAACCGGTATTAGTAATAATTAAAGTAAATGGCTATGTAGGAAAATCAGGTTGAACTCTAATTCCTGTGAGAAAACGTCATTCCGGCATGCTTTAAGCTGGAACCCATTGAAACTGACCCTAATGCCGGTAAGTTAAGCGACTCGCGTCATTCTGGCGAAGGCCAGAGTAGTGGTGCATGGATGCACCGTTCACGGAAACAAGGGATGCAATCCATCACAACGAGCCTGCAGGCCTTTAAAATGGATACCCGCCTCGGCTCTGGCTTCCTGCTTCGCTCTACCTTCTGCATCCATGCAGTCGTACGCGGGCATGACGACAAAAGACCTTAACTTACCGGCATTGAAACTTACCCAGATTTATCACCCTGGCATCGTTTATAATGGATTCTGGGTCAAGCCTGGAATGTCGATTCGTCTTGTTCATGCAGAACTGTTTTAAAGTATATCTCAAATTATCAACAAATTTACATAGTAACTGACAGCTTACTTACAAAAGTAGTTCTTTTCCCACTTCCATGCATGCTCCACAATGACGGCTAAATCATCATAAACCGGTGTCCAGCCTAATTCTGATTGAGCTAAAGCAGAATCAGCGACCAGAGTAGCAGGATCACCAGCCCTCCTGTTAGTTTCTACAATTTTGAAATTCTTCGCCGAAACCTGTTTCACCACATCAATCACCTGAATGACCGAAAAACCATTTCCATTACCCAGGTTATAGCGTTTACTGCCAGATCCTTTTACCAACTTAGTTAAAGCCAGTAAATGCGCAGAACATAAATCGACTATATGAATATAATCCCGAACACAGGAACCATCGGTAGTCGGATAATCATTTCCGAAAACAGAAATACTTTCACGACGACCCGATGCGGCCTGCAATATTAACGGAATTAAATGAGTTTCAGGAACATGTCTTTCACCCAGCTCTCCATCGATATCCGCACCTGCAGCATTAAAATAGCGCAGGCATACAGACTGCAAGCCGTGAGCTATTTCATAACTTTCCAGCGCCTGTTCAACCATCAGTTTGCTCAAACCATATGGGTTAATCGGCTTTTTGGGATGGCTTTCGTCAATAGGCACATATTCCGGTTCACCAAAAATAGCAGCCGTAGATGAAAAAATAAAATGTTTAACAGCATGCCGTACCATGGCATCCAGCAGATTTAAGGTATTCGAAAAATTATTGCGAAAATACTTTCCCGGATTTACAACTGACTCACCGACTTCAATATAAGAAGCAAAGTGCATCACCCCGTCAAATGGTGTTGATGAGAAAACCTGGTTCAGAATGTCTGAGTCAGCAATATCACCTTCAACAAATTCACCGTATTTCACAGCATCTCTATAACCTGTCGACAGGTTATCCAGCGTCACCACATGATGCCCAGCTTTCGATAACATTTTCACCATGTGAGAACCGATATAACCAGCACCACCAACTACTAATATTTTCATAAGGTATAACCATGGCTAAACACTGAAAACACGGGTATTTTATTCATAATCCAAATCTCTTTATTTCTGTTTTGTGAGCTGTTTGTAGACAGAATCTATCTATATGATTTTTCTACACAGCCATTTTAATAGACTACCCAATTGATAAGCAATATTTTGACTGATATCCTGATGACTAATAGACGGTATTGGCGACATAGCATAAGCAATACCGTTAATAACTTTCCAACCCAGATAATCATCCCAGTTTAATGAAGTAGTTCTTCAATTAAAATACCCATAACCAATAGAGCCTAAGTTCAAATCAAAATAAGGAACCTCTGATTAAATCAGATGATCCTGTTGCACAAGGACTTGCCGCCAAAAAAAACTGATCATTTTGTCGCGGTAAGAAAAAAAAGCATTTAGTTGAATTACGCAAGTACTTCCCACTTACTAACACCTAACCCATCAGTGCTTTCCGTGCCATCCGTGGCTAATATTCGTCTTAACTAAATTATTTGCCCCCCGAATTCCCAAAATTTCCAGAGCTAGCAACTTTATGTAAGATTGAGTTAATTAAAGTCTGATAAGGTAATCCCTCTTGCATTGCGATAGCTTTTAGACGAGACAAATCAGTTTTTGGAACGCGTAAAGAAATAGGTATGCGCTCTTCATTCATGGTAGCACGCGCTATTGCTTGCAAATCATGCACACGTTTTGAATTCAAAAATCCACCTTCAACCTGATAATCTTCGCTTTCAATCGTCTCAATTAGCTTTTTTTCATCTTCATCAATATAATGCTCTACTTCAGGTTTATTACTCATCATTATTTCCTGTTAAATAAATAGCCGTATGTTTACGGCTTGGAAAACACGTTTTAAGAAAAATATGCTCATCATTTTCAATATAAGGAACAATATAGGCATAATGATTAATTTCTAACACAAACATGCGTTGGAGAGAGTATTGCTGAGTAAGTGCGAGATGACTCTGGAGCACTCGGTATTTCAATCTCAATCCCTGTATCGTCATTGTTATTTATATTACTAATACTACTACCTATTCTATCCAAGCCACTCCCACCACCTGCTTCCAGAACAATGAGACTCTTATTATTATCCTCTTCATCTACATCCAAGTCATTGTCCACATCCTGCATTTCTTCTCCTTCTTCTCCTCCCACACTACCAACAGGAGCATACTGTACATTGTGCAATACACAGTAAGCCAATATATGATACACACTACCCAATAGAACGAAATAGATCCATATCATAGGTGGCGACTGTGCGCTGGTAGAGATATTGT
>CALCSG010000035.1 GCA_937894085.1 uncultured Gammaproteobacteria bacterium
AGCTATTAAGTGCCTGGTCTCTATTGATATGTAGAACTACATGATAATGATTCGACATGATCGCATAAGCGGCAATATCGATGTAAAACATAGTGGCTAAATCAAGCAGTCTGTCTTCAATCCATTGTCGTCGATGTTCGAAGTCTTTACCGGTGAATTGATCGTTTCCACATAAAAACGCTCGTCGAACACAACGGGAAACACAGTGGTAATAGGGAGTGGCTTCGAGTGAAACCAGTGCTTTCCTTGGTTGAGGCATAACTTGCTCCATGCAGTTAGGTTGATATTTTACAGTACAAAAAAGAAAGGTTACTGTCAATTTTTAATTTGTGGGTGTCCATAATATTTTTGTGTCCCCACATCGGAATAAACTCAAATCGACGTTCTGGTGTTCGGTCATAACCCGGTCTTTTATGGCCGCAACCACTGCATATTGGGCGACTGTTTGAGCGAGGGTGCAGCTCAATTTCAAGGGTCGGTATAGTCGTATTATCAACTAATCGAACCGACCCATACACAAATGAGTTGAACTTCTGAATCCGATTTAGGATAGTCTTAATCTGCATCCTGTTTCTTTGCCTCTGTCTGATGATTAGTTCGCACTTTCATCTTCTCAGAGTCGAGGCAGGATGCAACTACCCCCTCCTTGCTAAACCTGTCTTTCTATCCGTATATCAGGTATATTTTTACCCACTAATTTTCCTGAAGAGCCATAAAGAATACCGTTGCCCAAAATGCGGTGATGTTCCTATGACTGTATTTAAAGGTATCGGTACATCTGGTCTCGTAATATCAAGTAGAGTAAGTCTAAACCCCACTGTTTGTTCGAATTGCGGAGCAAATTTGAAATGAGATATTTTGTGCAAAAATGCATAACAAGGCATTTTCAGTCGGAAATTTTGCTCTGCTTCGCGCCGCAAAATCCCGCTGAAATGCGACGTTAGGCAATTGATATGGATGAATCTTTGAGCCATACAGATAAATTAGTTTCGTTGATATTTCCAGATGCTAATTGCTCATATATTAAAACTGCTTCGGGTTCAGGTGCATTTAATGAATATCCATTTAGCTCAAGAAATACAGCTGCAACGGCAAGAGCAATACGTTTATTACCATCAATAAAAGGATGATTTTTAGCTAAACCAAAACTATATGAAGCAGCAAGATCAAAAATCGAAATATCATCTTCATACGCAAGTAGTTGTTTTGGGCGTGTTAATGCAGAATCCAATAAGGAATGATCACGAATACCCGATAAACCACCATGTTCAGAAAGAAGCATTTGGTGAATTGAAAGAACTGCTTCAGGTAATACCCATATGGGGGTCATTTAGCCAATTCATGAAGGGCATTTCGGTATTTCTTCATCACCTTTTCAGCAGCTTGCATTTGGGTATCAATATCTTGTTGGTACGGGGTCAGGGTCAGACCTTCTGGAGAATCGATAAGATAAAGAACATCACCTTTTTCTGCATGCAGTTTAGTAAGAGCTTCTTTGGGCAAAACAATACCCATAGAATTCCCAATGGCCATAATTTTAACTTTGAGCATACCTATACACCATGTTATTACATAAGTTATTACGCAGTATAGTCGTGCCTAACAAGTTGCTCAAGCCGGATTTGGGCGAGCTGTCTTCTTTTGTGCAAAAAAACGCAAAAAAGCAGCCACCTCACCCAAACCGCTTAGCAAAGCGTTAGCCACTTAAAGACAATAGGCACACGTTGTGCTATTCTTGGCACATGAAGCCAATAACTTGGAATTACAAAAAGAATGATCTGTTAAAAGCTCAAAGGAGTATATCGTTTGAAGACGTAGTGTTTCACATTTTGTCTGGTGACATCCTTGAAACTATTGATCACCCGAATAAGGAGCGCTATCCAGGACAACAGGTTCACGTAATTTCCATTGAAAATTATGTTTACCTTGTTCCTTTTGTTGAATCGGAAGAAGAAGTTTTTCTAAAGACAATTATCCCGAGTCGAAAAGCCACAAAACAATACTTAGGTGTCAAAAATGATTAAATTAGATCAAGAAGAGAACGAGATTCTTGAAGCGTTTGAGTCAGGAAATATCAAACAAGCCAGGAATGCAGATGAAACTCAGAAGAGGCACAAAGAATACGCTAAAGCGATGCTTCAGAAAGATGCAAGAATTAATATTAGACTTCCTTCCAAAGATCTTCGCGGATTGCAGAAAAGAGCACTCTCTGAGGGTATACCGTATCAAACACTGGTAGCCAGCATTTTGCATAAATATGTAGAAGGCAGGCTACATGAAAATGGCAGCTAACAATTAAAATACACTCGGAAAAACACAGCTACGTTCGTACCACACTACGCTGTGTTTAACCGGTGATTTCAGCGTTATTTGCGACACGAAGTCGCATAAATATATGTTGTAATCATAAAAACTTATGGTCAATAACAGTTAACGGTAACTGGCGAATTACTTTTGAGTTTTCAGAGAGCAATGTTTATATAGTTAATTATGAGGATTACCACTAATGCCTATGCACAATCCGCCACACCCAGGTGAGTTTATTCAGGCTACATATCTAGAGCCATTTAATATCAGCGGTCGGTTTTTAGCTGAAAAATTAAATGTGGCAGCATCTACTTTAAGTGAGTTTTAAAAATGCAAAGTGGTATTAGCCCTGAAATGGCATTACGTCTTTCAAAAGCTATAGGCCGTAGCCCAGAAAGTTGGCTTGCAATGCAAGATGCTTATGACCTGTGGGTCGCTAAAAAACGCGTTAAGCTGTCAGAAGTACATAAAGTCAAATTAAATGCAGCATAACAATTCATATTCACACGGACACAGCAAAATTGGCACGCTATTTTTGCTGTCGCAAAAGCCTCGACCAATTTCGCTGTTCCGGTGATTTGGCCTTTCTGGCCGTAGAAAAACTGATATTTAGTCTAAGGTCTGGTAGGAAAGCTCTTTCTATTATCGTAAATGGTAAAGCTGGTATAAGCCCTGAAATGGCTGTTCGTCTTTCAATTGCATTTAACATATCTTCTGAAAGTTGGATAAATCAACAATCACAGTATGATCTTTGGCCAGCTGAACAACATAGAAGTGAACTTCATGTTTCAAAGCTATTTGCAGCATAAAACACATAATAAAAAGGGTAGGTCGTTCGCAGCCGCGGCTTGGCTATAATTCATCCTTTACGACACTAATAAAAGCGCTGGCCAGTGATAGCGTACCTCATTAAAAAACGATTGCCGGTTTTGTAAGGAGCAGACTTGCTGAAATAGAAAAACTTTTTGAATAGACATTATTAAACAGTCAGGAGAAAGGGTTGCTGAGTATTGAATTATTTGCCTTGATGACTGCAAAATACCATCTAAAATTGCGAAATACAAAATCATCAGGAATGATACGAATATTGAGCGAGTCGAAAGTCCGGAAGGAAAGGTTATATAAAGTCATCGACTGAAAATGGACAATAAAAAGATAAAGTTGAAAATATTAGAAATATCGGCAACGTGAACACTATTATAAATAAATGGTTGCAGGGAGAGCATAATCTAATGTGGCTTTTTCTGCAGCCTTGTTAGCTGTAAACAAATGGAGAATTGAACGTGTCAGAAGATAATAAAGGCTTCAAAAACCCCCAGAAACTTACGAGTTGGGTTAAATATTTCCTCTATATGCAGATTATAATTTCCCTGGTTGCACTGGGGTCCGGGTATATGGAATACCAGTTGCTTTCAGATTATTCAAATGGCGTTTATACATCTCAGGAGCAAGCGGTAGCAGATGGCGAGGCTAGTGATGCCAGGCAAGGAATTGTAGGTATTATGCAGATGATTATCTTTATAATTTCCGGCATTTTGATCCTCAAATGGATATATAGGGCTAATTATAACTCCAGGCAATTGGGCGCAGAAGAGATGCAGTTTACGCCAGGATGGTCAGTCGGATGGTGCTTTATCCCAATTGCTTCATTATGGAAGCCGTATCAGGCAATGAAGGAAATCTGGAAGGCAAGTCATGATGCAGATAACTGGAAGGAGTCCAATGTCCCTGCATTGCTTCCATGGTGGTGGTTTTTGTTTATCATCTCCTCGCTTTTAGGTAATGTATCTTTGAGAGTCACTCTGCGAGCAGAGGAGTTAGAAGAGCTACTGAATGCTAACATTATTACGCAAATTTCTGATATATCATCTATACCGCTCGCGTTGGTAACAATGGCAGTTATTATGAATATACATAAGGCTCAAATGAGTAGAGCTATAAATCACAGCTAACAGGCAAATTGAGCGGATGCGCTAAAATTGCATGCCACTGATTTGCGAAGTTACTAGCCTTAAAGGGAGCTAAACGTGCGAAAAACCTGGTCGTCACTCTATCTAACGGTTGTACTTTTAGTATCAATAAATTTACAAGCTGATTCGCTTAAGCAAATTGTTGGTGCCACCGAAGTCATTTTTATTGAAGAGGCGAATCTACGCTTTAAGGCCCGGGTCGACACTGGAGCGAAGACTTCCAGCATTCATGCTGAAGGTATTGAAGTAGATTCTTCGGGCGATCAGCGAGGTAAACCTATTTCATTTTACCTGGTAACAAAGGCTGGGCAGTCCACAAAGATCGAGACCAGAGTGGCCTCAGTGGTAAGAGTAAAAACTTCGGAACAGTCAGAATATAGGTACGTAGTTCCTTTGATCATGAAATGGAATGACTCCAGGAAAACGGTTCTTGTAACGCTGAATGATCGCAACAAGATGAAGTATCGTCTTTTATTGGGCAGGAACTGGTTGCGCGGAGACTTTATTGTTGATGTTGATAAAAATAATGAAGACTAAATGTTATATGTTTACATGCTCCTAGCCCGACATAAAAGCATGCACTATAGAAATTTGGAGGTCACCTTAGCTAAACACGGATTGACGTCTTTTCAGTTACTATTTAAAAAATGGAATATCTAAAAGGTGCTAAAAGTGTAGAGATTTAACGGTTTATTGTTGTTGCAATCTATAGGTTATTTGTTTTCTTGCGTACTTCGCGCTTTTGCGGGAGGAAAACTTTATAGTCATAATGACAGGCCAGGCAGTATCAGGGGAAGTCGGTTTATTAAATGGGGCCAGTTATCAGGTTACTGCCGACAACTTTTGTGCAATTGCATTCACCGCTTTAAAAGAAGTGGCAATAGCAAGACCTGCTCCACAGCGCTGCCTGATCCAGTCCTGATGAGCGAGCACGATTCCGCTAGCATAGAGTCTATTATCAATAATTTTTGCAGACTGGTCCATGACCTGAAACTGATCATTTACCTCAAGGCCTGATCGGTTAACTGCATGACCGTTCGCATCAAAATAAGATTCGCTAAACCAGTTTTCACGACCCTGTGGTTGATAAATGGGCAGGTCTATCAGGGCTTCTCTAATTTCATACTGATCCGATTTCAATCCGCCGGACAGGAAGCGTCCGCTAGCTAAAATAACATTGTTTGCTTCAACTTCTACCTGGCCATAAATATCATGTAGAAACAGGCGAATAACATCTTCATCAAATGAAACTCGCTTTACTTTTTGCTGGGTGACAATAGTTGCACCCTGCACAGATAATTGTTGCTCCAGTATTTCACGTAGACGGATTCCGGGAACTGCCGGTGGAATGGTCGGAATTTCAAAAATGGGTAAACCTAGAAGTTTTTCCATTTCTGCATGGATGAAATCCGCTTTGTGAATGCCCAGCATAGCGGGCATAGCAATATATTCTGCATCACCGGCTATGGCTTTTAGACGCCTGGCAAATTCTTCACGGGTGGTAGCGACTTCCATCGCACGAGCCATCACTTCCGGGAATACCTGTGCACCTGTTTCCATCTCGGGGAAAGATAAGCGTTTGGCACGTAACCGGGGCCACTGTGATTTTAAATTAGCGACTATTTCTTTTGCGCTAAAACCCTGAAGACCAACAAAATCTATAATTAAAACACTGGCTTTGGAGGACATTGCCTGAGTTGCCTTTTGCATTGTGGCTGGTAAGCAGAAAGTGGGTTTACAGGCACCTGCCGGTAACATGGCCAGATGATTGTTTTGTCCGGGACTACTATAGTGTAAACCCATCTTATCAAGTGCTGTTATAAATTCATTAAATGCACTGCGGATTTCTTCGTCACTAACTTTCGCATAAGGATGTTCGGGTTGCTGCTTGCGTAACTGTTGTAACCCCTGCCATGGATCTTGCAGGTATTTTGCCTGATGTGCCCCTAGTAAATCAAAATAACCGGTTGTATAAGCCAGCGCGCCGGTATTACCAATCTGGGTGGTTTTGATGCCTCGCGAAAGAGCGAAAATTGTCGCTGCACAACCGGCGATTCCTGCTCCAATAACGGCCAGTTCAGATTTATATTGACGAGTTTTTTTAATCATTCTTTATCCTGGAGTCTTTCTCCTGCTCGTTACTGTCATCTAATAAATCAAGTCCCATTAATCCGCAATGCATGGTTTCAGCTAACTCCATCTGCGGCATCTGTTCACCCCATAGAATGGGTTTGATACCTTTGAAGCGGCCGCTGACAAAGTCTCGCATATGTCTCAGCCCATCGCGGTTGTTATAGAAGTCATTATCATACAGATGGGATGTTACACGCATACTGCAAAAAGCACCCTGGCAGGTTCCTTTTCCAATTCGGCTACGTAATCCAATCGCCTGCACGGTCATTTCTGCTTCGGCTCCGGGTGATTGCTGAATTATGTCATCCACTACAGACTCTGGAACCATTTCGCATTCACAGAGAATTAAATCACTGGCATCACTGTGTTTGAACCAGTGGCGAGCAGAGTAACCGGGTTCTGTCCAGCGTACAGCCTGCTGGTAAGGTAATGCTTCATCAGCAGATCTGCAGGGGTTATTATTTCCCAGTCGCCTTGCTACCAGGTCTCCTGTCTTTTCTGCCATCAGGCGGAAGGTGGTTAATTTCCCCCCTGCGATGGTGGCAAAATTCGACAGTCCCTGCTGTTCATGATCATACAGGGTAAACCCCCTGCTTGCCTTACGCCCATCCTGTTCGGCCCCTGAGGACATCAGTAGCGGACGGACACCTGAGAAGGCACGGATAAAGCGGGTGGATTGTAGAGCAGGGATCATTGCTGAGCCTTCTTTTAAAATCCGGTCAACTTCGTTTACCGTCGGCCTGATATTATCCAGATTATTCACGCTGTCTGAAGTCGTACCGAGTAATGAAACTGTGCCTCCTGGAACCAGGATATCGCCATCTCCGGGCGGGCGTAGACGATTTACTACTGAATTCGTGAGGCGGGTGTTACTGATGATTAATGTTCCTTTGGAATATAACAGCTTGACGTCATGGCAACCGGCTAATTCGGCGACCAGTTTTGACCAGGCACCACTGGCGTTGACAAACTGTTGAGCGCGTATTTTTACATTAACGCCGGCACGTTGATCGCGACAGATGGCTGCGGCAATGACACCATCGACAATGTCAAAGCCTGTGACCTGCATATGTGGCAGAAAATCACTGTCATTGAGTTGCCTGGCATGCTCTACATTAGCGAAGGTTAAACGAAAGGGGTCAATGCTGGAATCGGGAACCTGGTAGGCGGCTATTATGTTATCGCTTAATTTTGGTTCCAGATTTTTTGCCTGTGCTGCTGTTAACTCACTGCACACGATACCGGCGCGTGCACAGTGTTGGGGGAATTGTTGTGCAAATTCAGCATCATCACCTTCCACTGCAACGAACATACCTCCGCAAGGGTCGATGGCTTCGGCAGCTATTCTTTTTAGAATTTCACCTTCTATCCTGCATTCAGCTGCTGTTTCCGAATCAGCAGCAGCATATCGACCACCGCTGTGTAAAAGTCCGTGATTACCACCGGAAGCTCCGGCGTTTAAATCCCGACGGTCTATCAGCAGGCAGGAAATTCCACGCAATGCCAGATCGCGCATTACCCCGGTGCCGGTCACTCCTCCGCCAATAATCAGTACTTCTGTTTCAAGCTCGCGCATAACTTTTTTACGGGTTGTCATTTATCTGCACTCTCTGGTAAGCCAATATTTACCAGATCCGGCCCCAGGTACTTGCGTTCATTTTCTCCTAAAATACCCAGTGACAGACAAATCAGTGTCCATAAATGTACGACATGATATTGTCCTCCGTAGTGCTCTCCCAGGTCTTCCATTTGTGAATGGCAGTTATGGCAGGGGGTGAGCACGTACGCTGCCTGTGTTGTCATGATTTGATCAAATTTGCGTTTTCCATAGGCTCTACGCTGTTCATTCATACCCGCCTGCAGGAATCCACCGCCTCCGCCACAGCAGTAATTAGCGCTGCGACAGGGTTGCATATCGATGAAATTATCTTCCCCAACCAGCATTTTTGCGACGAATCGTAAATCATCGGCGGCCGGGTCACCAATTGATTTGCGGATAAGTTGACAGGGATCCTGCAGGGTAAATTTAATGTTGTTGGTGTTCCAGTCAGAGTTGACCGGCAGTTTTCCCTCTCTGATCCACTGTGCGTAGTAAGTAACCAGGCTTTCGGCTTCAAAGTTAGCCTGCAGGTTAAAGCGTTCTATGCCTTTCCATAAGGTATAGAAAGAGTGGCCGCATTCTGTATTGACCCACACATCACAACCCAGGTCATTTACCGCATCGACGCGCTGTTTAACCATATTGCGCCATTGATCTTCATCTCCGGTAAACATGCAGAAATTTTCAGCTGCCCAGCCTTTTGAGGCGTAGGTCCAGTCAGCCCCGACGTAATCAAAAATTTTCCACAAAGGTCCCATTTCTTCGGGTTCTGCAGCGGGTTCACGGGAATTTTGATTGATGAAAAAGTGAGCGCCTTTTTTATCTATAGGGGCTTTTAATTCTTTGAAGCGAGGTGATTCCTGGCGTATCTCTTCAGCGGTTTCTTCAACAGCTTCAATAAAGTCTTCTGTTTGTAAGCCCATTGCACTGGTGCCTTCAAAGCGCATCTGGGCTTCACAGGAACGTACTATGCCTTTAGGTTTTTTGTCCATTGGCCAGGCACCGCGTGCCACTCCAACTAGCACCGAGACATCGATATTCATCGGGCATACATGGGCGCAACGCTGGCATTGGGTGCAGGTCCAGACCCAGGGGGTGGTGCTGAGCTCTTCATTCATGCCGAGCATGGCCATGCGTATGAAACGCCGGGGGTCCATACCATCAAACCCTGAAGCCGGACAGCCGGAAGCACAAAGGCCACAGGCCAGGCAGGCATCATAATTCGCACCTTCCGGTAACAGTTCTTCAGCTTTGGCCCTGAAATCTATTGTTTGCATGAATGAAGTATTTAGTCAGTAAACAGTTTATGGGTGATTATGTTTGAAATTCAGGCTGTCAGTATATTCTATTTTTGATTTAAATATGTTCGTTTATTAGTATTAATGTTTGATTTAGGTCAAATATGATGTTCGGATGAACAAATATATTCTTGCAAGTGAAAATTAAAAGAGTAGTATTTTCGCGTCATCAAATTATTCTAATAGGAGGAAAACGTGATGAATCGACGAATTACACTCGCAATAAGCGTCGCATTGCTGGCATTTCAAACCGCTTCCAATGCTGATATGTCAAAAGCAAATAAGTGGATAGATTCTGAGTTTCAACCATCAACATTATCAAAATCAGATCAACAGAAAGAAATGGACTGGTTCATTAATGCAGCCAAACCATTTAAAGGAATGGAAATTAATGTGTTGTCAGAGACCATTCCTACTCACGAATATGAATCCAAAACTCTCACCAAAGCCTTCGAAGAAATTACCGGTATCAAAGTTAATCATCAGTTGTTAGGTGAAGGTGAAGTGGTGCAGGCCGTACAAACCCAAATGCAAACCAAGCGCAATTTGTATGATGCATATATCAATGACTCTGACCTGATCGGTACTCACTCCAGGCTACAACTGGCAGTCAACCTGACTGACTGGATGGCAGGAGAAGGAAAAGATGTTACTAACCCTATGCTGGATCTGGATGATTTTATGGGTATTTCTTTTACCACCGGTCCCGACGGTAAAATTTATCAGCTTCCTGATCAGCAATTTGCGAATTTATACTGGTTTCGTTATGACTGGTTCCAACGCCCCGAATTAAAGAAAAAGTTCAAGCAGATGTATGGTTATGAACTGGGTGTGCCGGTTAACTGGTCTGCCTACGAAGATATCGCTGAATTTTTCACAGATCATGTGAAGGAAATTGACGGTGTTAAAATCTATGGTCACATGGACTATGGTAAACGCGCCCCTGATCTGGGCTGGCGTATGACAGATGCCTGGCTATCTATGGCAGGTGCAGGCAGTAAAGGTTTGCCAAATGGTGTTCCTGTCGATGAATGGGGTATCCGTATGGAAGCAGGAACCTGTAACCCGGTCGGTGCTTCGGTATCCCGTGGCGGTGCCACCAATTCTCCGGCTGCCGTGTATGCCATCCGTAAGTGGGATGAGTGGTTACGTAAATATGCGCCTCCTGGAGCTGCAAGCTACGACTTTTACCAGTCTTTACCTGCTTTATCACAGGGTAATGTCGCTCAGCAAATTTTCTGGTACACCGCTTTTACCTCTTCCATGGTTGAGTCTCAGGAAAAAGGTAATAACACCGTTGATAAGGCTGGTAAGCCACTCTGGCGTATGGCTCCATCACCTCATGGACCTTACTGGGAAGAAGGTCAAAAGCTGGGATATCAGGATACCGGTTCATGGACATTGTTCAAGTCTACTCCAGTTGAGAGACGCAAGGCAGCCTGGTTATATGCACAGTTTGTGGTTTCCAAAACTGTTTCTCTGAAGAAGACTCACGTAGGTCTGACTCCTATTCGTGATAGTGATATTAACCATGAATCTTTCACTAAACGCGCACCTGAACTGGGTGGTCTGGTTGAATTCTATCGGTCACCTGATCGTGTGCGCTGGTCACCTACCGGTATCAATGTACCTGATTATCCAAAACTGGCTCAAATCTGGTGGCAACAGATTGGTGACGTTAACTCAGGCGTTTTCACTCCACAGCAAGCTATGGATCGTCTCGCTTCTGAAATGGACCAGGTTATGGCACGTATGCAGGCAGCCGATGAAAAGGCCAATGTTTACGGTGGTTGTGGTCCTCGACTGAATGAACCTAAAGAAGATTCTTACTGGTTAAGTAAAGAGGGTTCTCCAAAAGCCAAACTGGCTAATGAAAAACCTCAGGGAGAAACCATCGACTATGATGAACTGGTTAAGCGCTGGAGTAAAAAGTAATCCGGTTTAGTCTTTTCCTGCACAGGAGGCACAGGATGTGTCTCCTTTGTTTAAAATTTATTCTGATATAGCAGCCATACAGTATAAATAAGATGAAAGAATTTCCTAAACATCCAAATTTAACAGACCGTCAACAGGTTATTCTGGAGTTAGCCAGGCTTGAAGGGCGCGTCCTTGTGGAACCACTGGCAGAAGAGCTCAAGGTGACTCCACAAACAATACGAAGAGATTTAACTGAATTATGCCGGATTCGCCTGTTGCATCGGGTGCATGGCGGTGCTATCGCTTCAGATGGTATTGAAAATATGGGCTATGAAGCACGTAAGCATATGTCAATAGACAGCAAAGTGTCTATTGGTCAATGTGCTGCAGAATTAATCCCTAACGATTCATCACTGTTTATCAATATTGGTACCACCACTGAGCAGGTTGCAGAGCATCTTATTGAGCATTTCGGATTACTGGTTATTACTAATAATTTAAATGTTGTGAATATTTTACGCCGTGTTGAAAGTGTACAGGTAATGACTGCCGGCGGCGTAGTACGCGGTGAAGATGGTGGAATTGTTGGAGAATCCGCATCAAAATTTATTGATCAGTTCAAGCTGGATTTTGCAGTGATCGGCGTATCGGCTATCGAAGAAGATGGAGCAATACTGGATTTTGATAACCGCGAAGTTTGCGTTACCCAGGCTATTATCCGCAATTCACGTACCGTAATTCTGGTTGCAGATGAAGTAAAGTTTAGTCGTAAGGCACCTGTTCGAGTCTGTAATATCGCAGATATCGATTATTTTATTACCGATAACCCTCCGCCCGAAAAGTTTATGAAAGTTTGTAAACATAATGATGTGGTGGTTAAAACTACGGCATCCCTGTGAGAATTAACAATGAGTATTGAGTTAAAAGGGCTGGTCAAAAGGAAAGATGCTGAAACGCATATCTATGAGACCAATTTGAAGTTATCCAAAGGTGGTTTCAACGTGTTACTTGGAACTACCCTGTCAGGTAAAACTACGTTGATGCGCCTGATGGCTGGACTGGAAAAACCCACAAAGGGTGAAGTCTGGTTTAACGATGAAAATGTTACCGGCATAGCGGTGCAGAAGCGTAGCGTAGCCATGGTGTATCAGGCGTTTGTGAATTACCCCAGTCATTCGGTGTATGACAATATTGCATCACCGTTAAAAGTTGCCGGTGTCTCAAAAGCAGAAATTAAATCGAGAGTCGAATCGATTGCTGAATTGCTCAAACTGGGGCCAATGCTAAAACGTATGCCTGCCGAATTATCGGGTGGCCAGCAACAGCGAACTGCTCTCGCACGTGCACTGGTTAAAAATGCAGAACTGGTGTTGCTGGATGAACCGTTGGCGAACCTTGATTACAAGTTACGCGAAGAATTGCGTGATGAATTGCCGAAATTATTTGCCGGTTCAGGAGCAACTGTCGTGTATGCCACCAGTGAACCGATGGAAGCTCTTTTACTTGGCGGACATACCGCAACCTTACATGAAGGCAGGGTCATCCAATATGGTGTAACCGCGGATATATACCGTGAACCTAATAATCTGACCAGTGCTACCGTTTTTTCTCATCCTCCAATCAATACTACTTTTGTTGATAAAAAGGGTGCGGAGTTATTTATCCGGGGTGTGGCCTGTTGCACAGTTGATGAACGCTTTAAAGGCCTGGCTGACGGTAAATATATATTAGGAGTCCGACCTCATCATTTAACACCTTTCAGTACCGATCAGCATTCGATAAAAATTGAAGGTGAAGTGAAGGTGACAGAAATAAGTGGTTCTGACTCTGTTATTCATATCAGATTTGGTGATGGTAACTGGGTTTCCGAGTCTCATGGTATTCATCCTTATAAAGTGGGTGAATTAATAGATCTATACATCAATATCAAACAATGCCTGCTATTTGATGAGCAGGGTGAGCTGGTAAAGGTGTGACCAGTTATATAATATAATTTAGGTACTGTATTGCTATGGCCCGGATAAATTTAGAAAAAATAAAGCACAGTTACAGTTCAGCTGCTGAGGGTGTGCAGGAATATGCATTAAAAGAAATTAATGCAGTCTGGAAAGATGGTGGTTCGTATGCCCTGCTTGGTCCTTCAGGTTGTGGAAAAACAACTCTGCTTAATATAATTTCCGGGTTACTTGCTCCATCGGAAGGAAAAATATTATTTGATGATAAGGATGTCACGCATATGTCAACCAGTGATAGAAATATTGCCCAGGTTTTCCAGTTTCCAGTGGTGTATGACACCATGACCGTGTTTGATAACCTGGCATTTCCGCTGCGTAACAGAGGGTTCTCTGAGGCTGAAATTTTACCCAGGGTAAATGAAATTGCAAAAATGCTTGAGCTGGAAGATTCACTTAAAAAGAGAGCTGCGCGTTTAACCGCTGATGGTAAACAGAAGATTTCTCTGGGCAGAGGGCTGGTGCGAAAAGATGTCAGTGCCATCATGTTTGATGAACCTTTGACCGTTATCGATCCACATCTGAAATGGAAGTTGAGATCTAAACTAAAGGAATTACATCAACGTCTTGGCATTACCATGATTTATGTAACTCATGATCAGACAGAAGCCTTGACATTCGCCGAACAGGTGGTGGTTATGCATGATGGACTGGTAGTGCAAACGGGTACTCCAGTTGAGTTATTTGAACATCCGAAACATACTTTCGTTGGTCATTTTATCGGTTCTCCCGGGATGAATATTTTACCGGCAGAAAATGTGAATGGAGAAATAGGGTTTGCCGGGAACTCGATAAAAATTGCTTCAGTTAAAGCGCCGAAAAATATTGAGGGGAAACTTGAAATAGGTGTCCGACCCGAGTTTATCCGTTTTGATAATGACAACGATCCAAACTCTATACCGGTTGAAATAACTAAAGTAAGCGACCTGGGCAGGTTTCGAATTGTAGAAGTAAAACATGAAAAACAGCTCATTAAGCTGATATCGCCCGAACAGGATATTATCCCATCAGAAAGTCCGCGAATAATTTTTGATGCTGATAAAACCAGGTTGTATGCCGATAGCTGGGTAGTGAATTGAGGAAAAAACCATGATAAATAAAACCACAAATCAAAAAGCCTGGTTGTTTGTTCTCCCTGTAGTTGTGCTGGTGGCTTTCAATGCGCTCATACCGTTGATGACGGTGGTGAATTACTCGGTGCAGGATACGTTTGGTAACAACCTGTTTTTCTGGGAAGGTACCAAGTGGTTCGAGGAGGTTTTAAACTCAGAGCGCTTTCATGC
>CALCSG010000036.1 GCA_937894085.1 uncultured Gammaproteobacteria bacterium
ACACGCTAAAACCCTGTCAAGATGTTTTTCCTATAATTTACGCTGAATAGTTACTTAAAGTATTGGTATATCCAACCTATGGTTTCATCCTCGCCCCATAGTAATTCAAGCTCTGCATGATTAATGAGATCTAGCAATTCAAGTAATACGGTTTTACGAGGAAACAAACGACCTTGTGATGAGTAACGATCAAACAATACGGCCAGGTCTAAGCTCAGTTCATCAAACATACTAAAGAGATATACCTGATAAGCTTGCCCTGTTTCACCCAATGCGCTGCCCGCTATGCGCTGATAAAGCTGAAAGCCTTTAGATTGATACCCCTGGCTAATGGATTCCATCACAAAGTGACGAGCTTCTGCCATACGCAGCGCTGCTAGACGGTTTAATATGGTAAAAGCCTGTTCACGCACAATTCTATCCAGTGCCGCTGTGACTATAGTTTTATCGGCATAAGGATCTGCTTTATGACTGGCAGCCAAATAATGTTCCAGGGTATCGCGTAATAGTCTGGCGGTTTGCTGCTCACTCGGGCTTAAGCTGGGCAGGTCGCTTAATGCTGCTATAGAGCCTGTTATTGGATCAAGCCCATAAGTGTTTTGAAGCTGCTGGGTAAATTCTTCGCTGAGCAGTTTACGCGCATCGCTTACAAACCTTTGCAGGCGATTACGGGTTGCTTGATCAAATGCCATTTTGCTTTCCTTCCCTATTGACCGCTTTGGTTATTATCTGAATCCGTGGGGTTATCGGATAGCTCTAAGGTAATATCTATCTCATCGTAATCATCCTGTTCCTGTTTGAATTGTTGTAACAGTTGGATTAATGATTCAATACTTACCAGTGAATTAATTCTGCTGGGTATGGCTAATTTTCGTTGATAGAGTGTTGGCTTGTAGGTTCCTGCCGCTTTTTCCTGTAGCAGTCGATCGTTCTTTTCTTTCTCTCGTTGTAACCGACGTTGTTCAGCTGTTTCTTTAACCGATTTTTGCAAACTGCGTAAAGTGCTGGTGACTTCATAATCACGATTAAGCAACTCGTGAATACCTAATAATGATTGCTCAACCTTTCCACCAAACTGCTCTAACTGCCCTAAAAGGTTGTTACGTTCATCCGCAGTTATCTCTTCCCAACCAGGACTTCTTGGCAGTTCTTCCTGTGCATCTTTCAGGCTTTGCTCTACGTCTTGAGTCATTTTATTGGCCGCATCTACCACTCGTATTTTCATGTCACTTAACGTGGTAGATAGATCGGCCTGGTGTTGATAAAAGTCTTCCTGATTTAGACGTTGTTTTAGCTGTGACAGGGTTTCGGCCAATTCGGTTTTCAAATCACCTGGAATGCCTGAGCCTGGCAAACGCTCGATACCCCTGGACTGACTGTCTAACTCCTGGAGTGTTGACTCTAGACCTTGATCCAAACTGAGTTTAACCTCTGCTGCCCATTTTAGATTACTGTACAGGTTAGAGTCTTCCGCACCCATACGCTGTGTGGCATCTGAACAATCGTTAAACAAAACATCGGCTAATGCTTGTTGTAACTCTTCTACCCGCTGTTGGCCCGGTACATTTAAGCGATTGAGTTTTTCACCCAATGGGGCAAATTGCTTCTGGAATACCGGGAAGTTTTTTTGTGCTGATTTACTGATTTCATCTTCCAGGGGGAGGACTAAGTTTCCATCAGCTATCACTTCTCCCAGGCGTTCGGCGGCACTGGCACAGATTTTGGTTGAGGGTTTGTCATCTCGCAGAGATACACCGGCGTTAGCAAAACTTCTGTTGGTTTTAAAAGCATCAATCGCTTGCTGACCAACACTGGTTAGCTCTCGACCTGCAACTTTGAGTTTGATTTCACCTGAGATAAGCATGGCTGCTAACATATATCTGGTTGTGTCCTGTGCCCAACCAAATTTAGGGCGGCTGAAGTCCTCAAGGATCTTTTTACCATCTACCGTACCGCTGCGTTCTATGTAGTCGCGTATACTCACCAGGCCTTTGTGATTCTCATCAATCGTAAAGCTACCTGTGCTATCTTTTATGACCAGGCTCAGTGGATCAGTCACACTGGTGGCTCCGCTTAAACCTGCCTTTAGTAGCTTCTCTGCAAGTACGCTATCTGCACGAATTGGAGCTTCGTTATATCTCTCATAAACGCGGTTACCCACCTCTTTCAGGTGTTTTTTATTAGCATCTAGCAAGTCCTGGGCAAAGGTATCGACAGCTGTTTGAGTACCACGAAATACGAAAGAACCTGCTTGTAAAGCTCGTTTTAAGATACGTTGCAACTCTGGCACCAACTTACCCTGTGCACGATCTAGCTCGTTGTTGCAGTATTCTTTTACTTCCTTATCCGCATCGTTACGGTGTCGCCGGGCGATCTCTTCGCAGCGATAGATGTTAGCGAGTAGATCATCGACCTCTGGAGATTTACGTCCTAGCAGGTAGATTGTGCTTTGATTAGCTCTTTCACGAGAGCCTGTGACTAAATCGGCTAAGGTTTTGTCATATTCAACGGGATCAACAAAATCAACCAGGGTTTGCACTGCATTTCTGTCACCATCTAAACTACTAGGTAATCCATTAATATTCTGTAGTTTGAGGCCTGTTATTACCACTAAGGAACCCTCTACTTGCACCTTGGGCAAGGGAGAAAAACTGTTTTTAAGGGTTTCACTCAAGATTTTGCGCAATTCAACCGTTTTTAGGGCAATCTCATTACGCGCACGCTGTATCTCGGTAAGCTTTTCACTGATAAAACCCAGGTAACCATCTTGTTCACTGAAGGGAATGTTGGCTTCATTGATGAGGTCATCGACAGCGGCATTAAACGCCTTTTCATCCTGTGTTTGGCTAATATCTGAATGCATTAATGCCAGTGTATTTTGACGTGTTACCGGCAAATTGGTGAGAATTTCTAACACGGCAACGGTTTTGGCAATATTGATATGTAATGTGCTGTCGTAATAGTTAGAGCTTTGTACCTTACCTACTGCTTGATGCTTGGTAGGGAATGCGCTTTTAATGTCTTTTCCGAGCGCGTCATATAAGGTGACGGTATTAGCAAGCCAACCGACTTTCTGATTGGCGGTTGCCTGGCCGTTAACGCCTTCAATCAGTATATCCTGGATAACTTTTATGGCGGAACGTAAACCGATGCCACCAGTTGATTTGGCTAATTGGCCTAGTAGTGTGAGTAAGATTTCAAAATGCGCGGGTAAAAATGGATAAAGATTTGTAAAACCTTCTTTATCGAAATCAGCTTCATAGACCCTGGCATCTTCTAATTTTGTTGCATGTCGTAGTCCCTGTCCATGCTGGTCAAACAGCTTACCGAGCTGTTCTGCTCCATCAGGAGATTTGCCTAATAAACGACGATAACAAATTTCTTTTATATCGCTAGATTCTAAATTGATTTGAATCGGGAATCGATCTTTTAATTTGTAGAGCTGCGCTGAATTAAGAGCTGCTTTTTCGCTGTCTTCAGTGAGTGTTTGCTGTGCAGTTCCAATCATCCACACCTTGCCATCACCAATATTTTTAAGGTTTTTGGCAAGACCATCGAGATTTAGAATCAGGTTGTCGCGTGAACCTACATATTGACCCACCTCATCCACGATAAAAATAATGTACTCTTTACCAGAATGCTGTCGAACAATATCTATCATCTCGGCAACACGGTCATTTTCAAAACGGATAATTTCGCTGGATTCTGTTGTAAATGCCGAATCGGTTTTAAAAAACTGTGGATACATTTCGTGGGCAATGGATGGAATCAAACCATCTACTACTAATTCATCATTTTGTAGGGTCTTCCACTCCTCACCTTCTGTATAATTTTTAAATAGTTCGAGAAACTCACCATAACGACCATCTATTTGTAATTTACGCTCTAAGGCCGCAACTTTAAGGTTTCGAGAGTAACCTGCCCATTGCAGAACCTTGTAGTAAAGCACGGTAGCCACGTCTTCCATGGTTGCACCTGCAACTTGTTCTGATGCAAGATCTAACATGATGACTGCTGCCGGAAAACGCTTCGCCACGGTGTTTAATAATGATTTGGTCTGGCTTTTGGTTAGGCGATCTTTTAGGTGATCGATAAATGGACGTCCATCGACCACAACAGAATCATCAAAAGCTAAACCCAGATATTTAGTAAATGAGCTTTTACCTGAGCCATAGAAACCAGAGACCCAGACGCCTATTTCATTTTCTCCTCCTTGCTCCATGGCCAATTGCATTTTAGTGAGAAGATCTCCAAAGTGCTCTTCGATACTGTCCGTGGCGACATATTCTGATATTTCTATCTTTAACCGTTTTTCGGCATCGGCTCCGTAGCTGATTACCTTTTCAATAGCCCGATCTATACCCTTGCTTGGGTCAAATAACTGCTTTATTTGCATGATTCTTCCTGTTTATTATTAGCCACCGACGTGCATAGAACGGTAGTTACCATCTTCCGGGTAAAAGCCTAAAAACTTTAACCCGGTTTGCCCCGTTCGAACCCCTGGGTATAAAAATACTGTGGGCACATGAAAATGCCCCTGTAACTGACTTTCAATAGATCCTATACGCATATAAGGATGAAGGGCTTCAAGGTCTGTTACCAGTAACAACGCCTTATCGTCACCTTCAAGTTCATTTAGTTTTTGTTCCAGTTTTGACTGTAAACCTTTTTCAGAATCAATCAGGGTATTTGCCAGAGATTTATTTGTTTTGTCCCAGTCCATTGGTGCTGCAGCATCTTGTTTAAGCCATAATTTACGACGAAACGCTGGAACCGATTTAAGTATCTTATTGATATGTTCGGTGATGGAAAACTGGTGAACATTCCAACCTTGCTTATGTAACATTTGTATCCAGGGTTTAGTTTGGCGCTTAACATCAATAATCTGCCTGGGTGAAAACACCAGGTAGTAAATGGGCTCAAAACTCGCATGTTGAAAGTCTCTGCCCTGTTTTATGCGTACCACCAGTTCATCAAAGTCCTGTTTCAATGATGACATCTATGACCTCCTCCATATTTTTATAAGTCCAGCTAATAGATATAACATCACCTACACTTTGCATGATCCAAAACTTGTGCACACTCAATCTTTTTAACTCCTCTCTAACATCATCCTGCTGCAGGCCAAACAGCCGCCAATCGGGATGATTGATTAGATTGTTATCTGCTACACCTTGAAGATGTAATTCGTAGGCAAGCAGTATAATAACGGCTGTTTCCGGCCGAAACGAAGTTATTTGCCGTGATAACCGTGTTGCGGGGCGAAGCAGACCGTAATCTACACAAATACTTAGTAAATAGGATGAGTTTCGTTTAATGGTTGTATCAGACCAAAGTTTTTTTGTTTTACCATCTCGGGTAGCGCGATCAACAAACTCGTGTGAATCTTCATTAGTGAGTTCGGTATAGCCTGATGCATAACGATCCCAATAAAGCTGTGTGACAAAATCCCGAAGAATTTGGTTTGCTCTAGCGGTGTAAATAAAGAAAAGTTGATTGAGCGACCTTGCGTTTATTCGATGATTAAGTTGTTGCAACCAGATAGCAGGTTGAGGTTGTGGTTTTAAATAGCGTGGAGCAAAACATTCAGTAACAATATTACGCAATCTACGAGCAGTCACATTGGGAAACTCACCAGAATCCAGGGCAACTTGATAGAGTTCTTGTACAGTCATGCCTGGTTGCCATAAATTTAGTAAAGCCTGAGTTTCTTCAATTAAACCTAATCCTGCACCTAGTTGAGCTGTGTATAAAACCTGCCCCGTCACAGCGTACCCCTATAATAGGGATAAACGGCTTCGTTATTATGAAAACCTGCCAGATAAGCTGAAGCCATTTTTTTGATAACTGTTTTATTTATATCGTTCTGATCGAGCAATAAGGGACCAACAGCTTGAATGTTTTCTTCATCAGCCAGGCTTTTCAGTTGAGAAATAGCCTCGTCATCCGAGTCTATGCATCCATCTATCGAATAATCCTTAGATAGAAGCTGTGTGATTTGGTGTTCTATAGTCTCAGACAACCGAAATAGATGATGTACATCACCAATACCAATATGTTCATCGTGAACAAGTTGAGCTGCTGCACTCGCACCATTAATACGAGCCAGAATACTTGTTTTTGGGAAAACAGGATTTAAAAAAGCTTCTCCAGTTTTCGACAGAAAAGAACTCGACCACCAGTTGTGCTGTTCTTTTTCGCCGAGAAAGGCTACGCAGGTTCTTAGTTTTGCGATGTTTGTTATTAATTCTTGGTTCATTTATCCCCTTAAATACTACTTTTCATAGAAACCATTATTAAGAAAATTTCTACTTAAATTCTATTTTCAACTAAATCTTTAAGCTCTTATGGCGGATACGAACATCGATTTCTATTCCAAGAATTAAAACGTTCACTTTGAAAAATATCACTTAATCCCTATAGTTAGCGGCAATATAACCCTAACAATAATAGTAACCAACTTAATTAGATTATTATCTTGGACTGAAGAGCTATGATAATCTAGCGCCCAATGAATGTGAAAATCCAAAATCTGACTTCACATCATTCAACTAACTCCTTGTACTTTATCACGGTACCCTAGTACATTAATAATACGAAGTTAATAAAAAAAGACACCGGGTTTAAAGAAAATAATATGAATATAGAAAAAATTCCCATTCAGATTCAAGGTTCTTCTAAACCTAAAAATGGTGACTCTGGGCTTCGTGAGCATATCGCCACTTTTACAAGTCAAGAAATCGTAATTGGAGTAGTAGGTTATGCAGGCTCTGGAACTAGCTATGTAGCTGACCTTCTTAGTAAAATCCTTTCAGATGAAGGTTTCTCTACTTATATTATTAAAGCACGAGAAATACTTGAAACATGGGCAAAACAGCAGGGGAGGCTAGACCCAACGTCTATTGATGATGCAAAGAAAAAAGTAGAAGAATATCAAAATATTGGAGACGACCTTCGTGAAATGAGTGGTGAATTTGGTGCTGTAGCTGGCCTAATGGCTATGAATGTACACCACCATAGAACCAATAAAGAAGAAGATGAAAAACAAATCTTTCTTCTAGACTCATTAAAGCATCCAGCAGAAATAGAATTATTACGTCAAATATATGGTGATGGCTTTCGCCTTATTGGAATTGGCTGCCGACCAGATAAACGTGAAAAACGTTTAGAAATGAAGTTTCATTCAATTGGCAACGATGAAAATATTCGTGTATTGATTAATCGCGATGCTGAAGATTCATCAAAAAAGAATGGTCAAAAAGTAAATAAAACATTCCATCTAGCTGACTACTTCATAGATAACACAGTGCATCAAGAGGATACTAAAGACTTTCGTCTTCCAGATGACTTAAAGCAGGTATTTGAAAAGCTGTTTACCCAAAAGACTTACAACCCTGAAAAAGATGAACAAGGCCTTTACTATGCTGATGCAGCTGCTACCAGTTCAGCATGCCTATCTAGACAGGTTGGAGCAGCCATAATGGATAATAAAGGTAATATACTTGCTGTAGGTAAAAATGATGTGCCTAAAGCTGGCGGAGGCCTTTATGATAATGGAGATAATGAAAACAAATTGGGGAGATGTCACCTCCGTGGCCATTGCAGTAATAAAGTCTACCAAAACAACATAGCTGACGATATTGTAAAGATATTTAATCGAGAGGATATGCCCAATTTAGATGGATTTGAGGAAGATTTCCGAAAAGCTCTTTCTTCAACACGAATGGGGTCCCTTATTGAATTCTCTCGTTCAGTACATGCCGAAATGGATGCTCTTATTTCACTAAGCAGAACAGGGACACAACTGCCACCAGGATCAACACTATATACGACAACCTATCCTTGCCATAATTGTGCACGACATATTGTTGCCGCCGGGATAGATCGAGTAGTCTATCTTGAGCCTTATAAGAAAAGCTTAGCAATAGACCTTCATAGTGATGCTATCGCAGATAACCTCCCCAAAGAAGATTCTGTAGGACTTGTAAAATTTGAACCATATATTGGGGTGGCCCCAAGGTTATATCAAACTATTTATCGACAAGCCGGAGAAAGAAAAAATGATTCTGGAATGGCATTGCCAGAAGAAACCGGACACACTTTGCGATCGCTACTATTTACTCGTACATTTAGTGACTTAGAAACTGAGTGTGAAACATTTTTTCAGGGCAGTGACGATAGTAATGCAAGCTAATAATAAAATCAAAAAATCAACTTTTTTGCGCCTTGTAGTTAAAGATAGCGACAGGGTTAATTATGCAGAAAATGAACATATTGAATTAGATGATTCAGCTCAATTTGAAATGTTTGGACAACCTAACTCTATATATTTTGTCACCGCCAGAGATCTAGATTTAGATAATATAAAGAACTTGATTGACCTTCACCACTTCCATCATATTATCGACCTTCGTGAAGTTCCTTATCTAAATTTTGGCACTTCATCTCGAGACATATTTTTTAATTTAATTGCCAAATATTCAGTTGATTATTTAAGCTTATTTTCTCTAGCTTCGTCACATAAGCAAACATCTGTCTATGACCTTCTTAATAAAGCAATTTCTAATTCACATGATATTAGTCACGAACTGTCTAAATGGTTAGAGAATGGACCGACATTAGCACTAATTACTAAAGAACGAAAAGTTGATACAGTTGCTAAAAGTTTTTCAAAATTTTTAGTTGCATCTAAAATCACACTCTCAGAAATTGCTAAGTAAATATAATCTTTTATTAACGGCAGTAAAAAACAATATTAGCAATTGATCAGACTTTTATCATGATGGCAGTAATTTTATAAGTCTCATCTGTCATACCAGTTCTTTCACTCTGTCCATAATGATATTAGCTAAAGAGAGACCAGACCTTGCTTCATTCCAATGACCCACCATCCTTGTGTCGTCATGGTCATCGAGATAGCACGCTCATACTGATACTCTATAGACATGCCCTGCACGTTTCTGAATTAATTACATTGCCCAGGCCAACGAAGAATTTCACACTGGGAGAATCAGGATAGCATTGATCGCATGCATGAGTTAAGGTCAATTGGTCAGCCATTAGCAGTTTCCCGTCAATAGGCAACAGTATATTTTTACAACTTTTTTAGTTATAAAATCGTTGCCGTTGATCATTTTGTAAATAATAAATATGCATCTAATATTTCCAGCAAGATGTCAGAATCAATCTGCACCAGTCAGCCATGTGGATCTAGGCAACATTAAATGTTCCAATGTTGCCCCAGACAATATTATTGTCCCAGAAAATAGTTAGTACCGAGTAAATATCCAGACATGCTGTACCTTCTGCTACAGGTACATAACAGGACTGTGGCTACTGATCGCTCAGTTCCAGACCCCAATTGGCTTATCTCTCAGGCACATAGATTGTTTTACTACTTTGCTCAACAGTTATTAAAGGTCGGATGAGTCCTAATCAGGTCTGATGGTTTTTAGCCAACCCTTTGTCCAGTTTTCTCACCCAACCTTGTTCGTTAAATCAGATAAACGCTTTGTTTACATCGAATGGCACCTGATCTTTCATGATGTGATAACACGCTCTTGCCAGTTTGTTGGCTACGGCTTTAGTGGCTATTATGGTACTGTCAAGTTAACCAAAATAGATTAAATGGATACGCGTTCATAAATGCATTCCCGTTCAGCAGGCGCACGTCACCTGCTGCCACGTTTCAAATGATCGATTTCTCAGCAACCGATAGTTCGCTGCTCGAAGTAAATGTCGACCCACACGAAACAGGTTATGAACCTGACTGTGAACAGCTAGAAATCGCTGCGCCTGCCCTGGTGATTTGAACCGTCGCATCTTTCGCTCATGAGCTCGTGTATGTTCATGCGATACTTCTGCACGATTATTCGCATAGCGCTCATCGCAATGCATTGATGTGGACATGACCGTTTTCTTCGCTGCTCTGTAGCTGGGGAGTTTATCCGTGACAATTTCTCTGGCAGAGCGCCCCTGCCCCTTCATTAACTTCTTGACAAAGTGCACCGCTGCCCGCTTGTCCTTGCGCTTTTGCACCAGGATATCGAGAACATCTCCGTCCTGGTCTACTGCACGCCACAGGTAATGCTGTTTTCCACCAATGCTGATGAAAATCTCATCCATGTACCATGTGTCGCCAAGTGAACCTCGGCGCTTCTTTATAGATTAGCGTAGACTGGGCCGATTTTTTTGCACCAACTGCGAATAGTTTCATAGGAAACAACAACCCCTCGCTCAGCTAGAAGATCCTCAACATCACGAAAGCTGAGACAAAACCTATGATATAACCAGACTGCATGGCTGATGATCTCGGGAGGAAAACGGTAACCGTGGTAAACAATGTTTGTCTGATTCATTCCATCAGTCTGACCGATTAGCCCTTAACTTGACAGTACCAGGCTGCATCCTGATCTCTCAAGGCCTGGCTATAAACGGTTGTCGATGTGTCTTTCAACCAACTGTAAGACTCCAGCTTTTTAAGTTCAGTCAGCTCCCGGCTAAAATCGATGCCAGTGACTGATTCGGAAAATTCTTTATAGATATTTGATCGCCAGGCCAGGCAGGTATTCCAGATAAAACGCTTTGACCCAAAAAAACGGTTCAGTAATTGAATCTGTGTTTTGTTTGGGTAAATTCGATATTTATAGGAACGACGCTTCATGAGTCTCATTATAAGGCATAGAGAACATATTGAGAACCATTAAAGCGGAAGTTATTTGATTCGTGAAATCTATTTGTCCTGCGTTCCTCTGGCTACTCCAACCGTCTCAGCGGGGTCATCGACTCCTTGCCTCCTTCAAGGTAACGGCATAAAAAACCACAACAGTTTGATTCAATAAAGATACTCTAGCCGGTATACAGTTCAACAGAACACCTGAAAAATAATAAAATTAGAAACTCAGTCATTTATAAAAATGCTCTGGTTCACACTTTCCTCTATATAAGCATTTCATTATGTTCTAATATTTGTATAATACCCGCCTTTTGACTTCTGAAGGGAGGCATTGTGGATATTAAAAAGGCTATTTATCTTTTACTTCTAATAAACACACCTGTCGATTCTGCAAATCATGATCCCCTTGACCCCCTTGATAGTTCATCAAATGTTCCTATGATTTTGACCGCCACCAGGCTTCAACAATCTAAACTTGAAGCCCCACTGGCATCAACCATTATCGATAAGGAATTTATCGAAAAATCCCACGCCAGAACAATTACAGAATTATTTAAAATTGTACCAGGCTTTCTTTCCGGTTCTCGTGATGGACGCTCTACACTGGTAACAAATATTGGTTTTGCCGATGAACTCGCCAGGAATTTTCAGGTTCTTATTGATGGAAGATCTGTCTGGTCTGTCTCTGTTGGCGGGGTTCCATGGCATGACCTTGGTATTGAGATCGAAGAGATTGAGCGAATTGAAATAATCCGTGGACCTAATGCCGCATCATTTGGTTCTAATTCCTTTTTGGGAACTATTAATATTATTACCAAGCATACTGATACAACTCCTGGTAATTACGCCTCTGTAAAAGCAGGTAGTTTTGACTATAAAAGAGCTTATTTCCGGCATGGAGGTAAATATGAAAATATTGGCTACCGCTTCTCCATTTCTGATATGGAAGACAACGGGTTTGAAAGAGAAGGTGAGTCAGAGATAAATGATATCGATGGTCAGTCGAATACATCTATAAAAGCACGATTCGATTTACGCATATCAGAGCAGGATACGATTGACCTCGATATAGGTCGAGTTGAAGGGACTAGAAATGATGGCAACATACCTGAGGCCACTTTCGACCCTCTCAGAGAAAAAACCCTGGTATTTAACTACAACAAAATCAGCTGGAATCGAACCTGGGATACCGATGATGGCCTAAAAGTAACCTACTACAATGAATATCACAAACAAACGGACTTATTTACAACAGGTGATATTACTGTTGCTTTTCCCCCAGGCTCAATAACTCTTGATATAGACGCCACTGCTCAATGGAAAAGAGAAAGTCTTGAGCTGGAATATAGAAAACAGCTTACTGATAACTTTAGATCCATATTGGGAATAGAAAAGCGCAAGGACTCTCAGGAAGGGAAGATTTATGACCAAATAGACGGGTGGGATCATAATGACGTAGACCGGTATTTTGCACGAGCTGAATGGAAACCGACGAACCGGGTCATAATAAATATGGGGTTAATGCATGAAGACATAACAGTAGGTGGGAGTAAAAATTCACCGATGTTATCTGCAACCTACTTACTTGATGAAAACTCATCTATCCGCACATCTTTAACACGCTCTTATCGATATCCGGTCATGTATGAAGATCATGGATATACCGAAATACTAAACGGCGAAGTAATTTTACTTGATACAACCGGTAATTTAAAACCGTCTAAAGCCGATGCATTTGATATTGGTTATTTCAAAAATGATTTAGGTGGGCGGTTGCAGTATGAATTCCGAGCTTTTCGTATGGAATTAGAAGATTTAATACTCACCACTACAAATGATGGAATTAGTGATTTTTTGAACACTGACGATGCATCCGTATATGGAATTCAATCTGAAGTTGATTATCGAACTGAAAGTAAAAACACAAGGGTTTTAGGAAATATCTCATTGCAAAGAGCGGATGCGACTGACAATGCTGATAATGTCTCTTTTAGTGTTCCAAAAACAAATTTTGGTGTGACGGTATTGCATGACTTTTATGGAGGTTATGAAGCCTCTATCGCTTATCACTATTTAAGTGAAATGAGTTATTTAAATAGCGCTGATTTACCAAGCTATAATCGTTTAGATATAGGGCTTGGTAAAAATATAAAAACAAGCGGTAACAATGATATAAATATTAGGTTTCATGCGCTAAACCTACTGGATGATCATAAAGATGTCCGGCCAGATAATGACCTGGGTAGACTCTACTATTTAACTGCCGATATATCATTTTAATTAGTACGCTACTAAAAATAATAAAATGCAGTTTCTAAAAATATTTCAAAGCGCAATTCTTTTATTTGTAACAACTATTATTCCGTCGATTGGCCTTTCTATTGAAAGGCCAATAATCTTAAGCACCCTCAATAAAACCAGCACCCTTAATCAAGAATTACTGGAAAAAACTAACCAGTTTCTAAATACAAAATTTTCACATAAACACATAAAATTCAGTGGAAATGGATTGGTCAATCGTCAGACATATCAGCTTATTGTTGGAAAAAAAGAATTAGATAAAATCTCTGAAAAAGCAGCTCTAAACATAATCAGTTATATTACCAAACTAGAATGTGAAGAATACATAAGCTCGCACCCGCTCATAAATAACATCATTTGCATTCAGTTTGAACAGCCGCTTAAGCATTACATAAATCTATCTAAATCTATTTATCCAGAAAGAAAGGATATTATTACATTACTCTCAGAGACCCATATAAGCACGAAAGAAACGGATCTTTATTGCTATCTCGATGAAATTAAATTTATATATGTTAATGAAAAAGGTGCCCTGAATTTAAAAGAACTCAGAAGAGTATTGGGTCAAAATTCAGTCTTTATCATGTTGCCGTTACCGGGTCTTTATAATCAAAATAATATTCAAGAAATACTCATCAATTCATACCACAAAAAAACGCCGGTAATAGCTTTCTCAACTTCACTAACAAGAGCTGGAGCGTCTATTAGTTTACACTCATCGACTGAGCAAATCGCAAAACAAATAGCAAATATAATTCATAAACACTACACACTTAAAGACACTTTTAAAGACAAAAAAATACTGGAGCCTGATAATTTTGAAATAAGTACAAATGAGAGAGTCATAAAATCTATTGGGGCAATCCCCCCTGATAAAAAAGATATCGTTCGTATCAAGGAGTTGATTCGATGAATAATTTAACTTTAAAAACCAAGCTGTTTATTTCTAATATCATACCTGTACTTATATCAGGCATCACCCTTATAGGAATTTTATTATATTCGATCTATAACTCAACAACTTTCCTTATGGATCAATCTGGGGATCTAGCTTTAGAACAATTTGTGACTGAAACAAGACAGCATCTATTACTCGGTGATATCAAGTCACTGGAAAAAACAATAAATAAATTAGCTGATAAAGAATATATTGCATCTGTTTTATTAACAGATTTAGAGGATAGGAAGGTTTATGCCCAGGAAAACCCTATTCACGAAAATAGGCAGTACTCTGCACCTTTCTTTTTCCGTTCTATTGAGACTGAAAAATACGCTGAAGTCAGAACGCAACCCTTACAATTAGATGATAGTAGCCCATTGATATCATCAACTGTTAACGGCATACCAGATACTGGTCGCAAACTTGCCGCCATCAAAATTGATTTAAACCTAAAGCCATTTATAGAGCACACATCAAAGGAATTAAAATGGATTATTTTAATCATAGTAATAACTATTATTACTATCAGCATCATAACGCCCGAATTCAACTCATAAGTGCAACTTAACCTAGCTGCACTGTTAAGGAAAGA
>CALCSG010000037.1 GCA_937894085.1 uncultured Gammaproteobacteria bacterium
TAGCTGATAAGTTAATGTTTAAAGCTCTTGAGCGCTTTAATAAGTCACTGTTTAAGCTTAAGTTTGTGGGTTTTTTAGGAGCCTCATAATCATACATGGGCTGCATAGTCATATCCTCAAAAACGGGGTTTTGATCAATGCGCAAATGTATGCGCATAAATGTATGCATTTAACACTGCGCTCCACTCGGATAATTTTTCTGCATTGCTCTAAATTTCCGGTGAGAGCTGTGGCGCGGCTGGTTAAGTAAACGTTAACTGCAAAGACAAATTGATATGGAATGTGTAGAAGTTTCTAAATATTTGTATCCTGTTTTGAACGTTGTGGTTTCTAATGATATATGAAAATAGACGTTCTCAATTCGATGCTCAATTACTGCGCCCCGAAAACCCGGGCAATGACAGCACATGGGCTTTCGTAATTCTTCCCAGGAAAGTGAGTGCAAAGTTATCGAGACGTGGTCGAATCACAGTAAGTGGAGCGATTAACGGTCAAGCGTTCCAGGCTTTATTAGAGCCGGATGGCCAAAAAAGTCACTGGCTTAAAGTCGATATAAAACTACTTAAAAAATCAGGTGTCGATTTTGGTGAAGTTGCCCATTTTGATATTGTTGCTTTAGCGCAAGAACCAGAACCTGAAATCCCCGCTGATTTGGCCAGTGCCTTAAAGGCCTCTCCAAAGGCTGAAGCCACCTGGGAGGACACTACTACCATTGTAAGACTAGACTGGATTCATTGGATTACATCAGCCAGGCAGGCAAAGACGCGCACAAAGCGGATCAACGATGCCTGCGACATGCTTGCTTCCGGTAAGAAAAGAGTCTGTTGTTTTGATCCGTCTGGCTTTTACAGTAAGGCGTTCAGCGCACCGAGAGTCGTAGAATAGATAAATGAAAACTCAGAGCAGTGAGTTTAACAAGCGCATGTTGTCGGACTGGTTTTCCGATACGCTTCAAACTAGTCGCAAATGCCAGCGTTAGCTTGCGTAGAGCAATGACATTCAAAAATACACAAGGAGATACATTATGTTTAAAAAAATAATTACTACATTTATATGTTTATTTTCTATTGTAGCAGCAGCAGAGGAGCTTCAGGTTGGTAAGATCTATAGATTATCCACAACTGTTGAGGTGAAAAAGGTTGGAGACATCTCGACTGTATATACAGCATTAAAAAATAGTAAATATGAGGTAATCGCGAAAGATGCCACCGGGAACTTTATTGTTCAATTTAATAAGGTATATACATCAGCGGACACACGTTTCGCGAGTACAACGTGGGTGAACTGGGATGAAACATTTATTCTACCTTCAAAAGTTTCGAATACCTATGAAGTTAGTTCCGTTTCAAAAGAGTCGTTAACTGGGTTGTCTGCAGGCCCGTTGGTCGTCCCATTTAAATATCGAACAGGGGATAAATCTATATCTGGTGATGCAACTATAGGGATGTACGCTGGCATTACTTTTGAGCCAGGCTGTACTAAATCAAACTGGTGTTTTCGTATTACGCCTCTAATTTCTGCAGGTATATCTCAGGTTTCTGTTTCAGATGGTGCAAACACTGAAAATAAAACTTCTGCTACATGGGCAGCTGGCTTTCTAATATCAAACTGGTCTGACCTGAATATAGGTATTGTGTATGGCGAAGATAGAGTTGGCGATTCCTCATGGCAGCATGAAGGAGATGGATGGGTAAGCATTATGATTGGATGGCAGTTATAACAGCTGGCAAGATCAACTTATAAAAAATGGGGTCAGATTTATTTATTGAATTGAAAAATTTTAATTTTAACTGTTTCCAGATCAATGCGGCTAGCATTTCCAGGCGCGCTTTAACTGATTATTGCTCGAGGTGATAGGGGTGAAGGTATTTATATGGAATATCTGATTATGACAATCATGTAAAAAGGACGGGTACAGAACGCGAATTATCTAATAAAGCCAAAATAGCGCGCAAATATATAGTGAGCATATGAGAAAACTTTTATCATTTATACAGCAGGTCTCAACCGGCAAAGTAGTGCTGGCGTTCTTTATTCCAGCGATGATTGTCTATTTCATAATGCTGCTTTACACAATTCCTCAAGTCGCCGCATACGCACCTGGAATGAAACTATTTGATTTATCACCCATGGGTTATACGTTTGAGTATGCAGTTAAGCTGCTTGAACACCTTGGGCGTGAAGGTAGAGAACACTATCTGTATCAGCAATTGCCATTAGATTTTATTTATCCAGGGTTGTTTGCCGTATCGTGTAGTTTGCTTTTATCCTGGCTTTTTCTAAAAAGCCAGGATATGAACTCTAAATTATTTTATTTTTGTTATATTCCTCTTGCAGCGGGTCTGTTTGATTACTGTGAAAATATATTTATTGTGCGTATTCTTACCTCTTACCCGGACGTATCAATAATAAGTATTTCGCTTGCAAGCACCATGACTATCGTGAAGAGTGTGCTGACAACAGTCTTTTTTGTGCTTTTGATAATAGCAGTGATACTATATTTGAAGAAAAAACCGAAGTTAAAAAAGTATCAATGATCCAATGGCCAGGTGCAAATACTTCTGACCGCAAAAAGCTATGCGATAATTCGCTTTCTGCGCCTGGTTACACTTGTACTTACGCAAGATAATAGAAAAATATCGAGGAACTTACTATGTCAAATAATCCTGTAGCCTGGTTTGAAATTTATGTAGATGAAATGGTTAGAGCTCAGAAGTTTTATGAGTCTGTGCTCGATGTAAAACTGGAAGTTTTGGGTGACCCCAATGATTCGGGTATTGAAATGTTATCGTTTCCTGCGGATATGGAAAAATATGGAGCTACTGGTGCTTTAGTTAAAATTAAGGGTTTCCCGGCAGGAGGTAACAGTACCCTGGTTTATTTTTCATGCGAAGATTGCGCAGTTGAGGAAGCCAGGGTTGAAGCAGCCGGTGGGCGCATTGACAAGCCTAAAATGTCTATTGGCGAGTATGGGTTTATTTCTCTGGCTATGGATTCTGAAGGTAATATGTTTGGTTTACATTCCATGCAATAAGCTGGAAAAAGTCCTGTTCTCCGGTGGTTGTTATGCCGGAGTAGTGCTTCCGGAATGTAGCGTTAACAAACCTGAGGATGGATCTATTGCATAGGCTGTACCAACTTCACAATGGATTCAGGCTAACCGCTTGCCGGTATGACAGTTTCGTTTAATTTGTTGTGCTTGAAAGGATGGTCTGCTTGGCAAGGTAATATTGTTAATCACCAGCATAAATTATGAATCTACAGGTTGAGTTGAATATAACTGAAGCCTCCTGCGAGGATTTGTCTGAAATATTTCAGTTGTATAGCTAAATTCGAAGATAAGCCAGTAGGCACTTTCGCCTTACTCATTATGGATAACCTGGGTTCACCTTCTGGTGTTGTTGAAGTTGTTGCGTTTTCAGGTTCAAGTAATTAAAAAATCAACTGAACTCCACCGTAAATCATAAACCCTGTTAAAGGTGAATAACTGAGACGTAAACCTGCTCCAAAACGTTGTGAACTGGTTTGCTGGTCGCGGATTTGCATGCCGGTTTTAACGGCAGTAGTGATGGTTGAAATATCATCACTGTGCAGGCCATACCATGCCAGCGGGTCGTTCGGGGCAGAGGAAATGTCACCAACTACGTTACCAAGACCCTCTGCTCCTGAATTAAATATGGAGCTGAGCTGAGATGGAAATGGTAACAGGCGTGATCCGTAACCCAGGTTCAGTCCGAAACTTCCCTGACCGATATTACCGCTTGCCGAGGCACGGAATCCGCGGTATGAACCGCCCAGGCTTAAATCCGCATTCGATGGGTCGACCCCGAAGCTACCTCTGAAACCGCCAGTACTGATATCTGCCGACAGGGCGCCCCCGTAGTTGTAATTGAGTCCGGCTGAGATACTACCGAAATCCCGTGAGAGTCTGACCCGACTGGTATTGGCGTCCAGTGATAATACCCATAGTCGTAATTGTAGCGATGGCGGTAACAGGCTGTAGTCAATATCAAAGCCTGTTTCATTATCTTCTTTTTGAATGGTCTGGGTGGAACTGGTAAACGCCGGTATTTTCTGTTTATTAAGGCTGTTTTGCCAGGCGGAATTTAGTGTTTTAGAGTCATCCATTCTGCTCGCCCTGTGGCCCATCTGATCGGCTTCGCGTTCCAACAGCGAGTGATCGTTCACGGGAGTTCCATGATACAGGTTGGTGGGTTTGACCTGTTTTCGGCCCTGTTGAATTACATGGGTCAGTTCATGGGCAATCAGTCTTTTACCTTTTTGGGTATGCGGATTGTACAAGCCGGGAGCAAAATGGATTTGTGTTCCCTGAGTGTAGGCATTGGCCCCTAATTTAACAGCTTTGGAAGAATGAGTGTTAATTTTTACGTTAGATAAATCACGCTGAAAAAGACCTTCCATGCTGTGTTTTGTGAGGGGAGGCATCTGCTGGTTTGCATCTGTTGTAAAATCCGTTCTTGTGTACGGATTACTGCGAGTGAGGATCTGTTTAATACGTTTATGTTGCAGTGGATGCCGATTTTTAATGATGTTTCCTGATGCAAGGTTTTCTGCGTGAACTTTTGTAACTGGATTTTTGTAGTTCATGTTATTTCCTGTTGTCTGATATGGTTAATCGTTCAATTGTTCAGGGGTTACCGGTCCCACTTTGTTGTCGCTGATTAATAATTCGAATCGCCACTGCTTTAATCAATCTTTTCATGGTTGTTACAAGACGTCTTATGCTAGTTCTTGCACTGCGTAAAGCATTCACTCGTGTTCGCCGGGAACCTGATGCCGGTATCGATGTTGCAATTGATTCCGCTGGTGGTACATGAGTATGGAAGGAGACTGCGGAGCTTCCCTGTTGCTGTAATTGTTGTTGTGTGCGATAAGCGACTTCATTCGATAAAAAGCTGCCACCCGGGCCTTCAATAATAGTTGCCCGGAAAGGTCGGCTATTGAGCGTTATTCGGATATCTGCTGTATGACCGCGCAAGTCAGAAATTCGTACCGAGTTATTGATTATGGTTTGAATTGCCTGTGCGTTAGTGATTGTTATCCGGGGGCCGGTTACAGTTTGCGTTAACCCCAGAGCGGTTACAAACTGCTGTGCATTTTGCTGTGATGACAGCCTGAAAGTGATATCGCTGGCAATGCTGGGTCTCTGTGTAATCACCTTTCCCCGTCTGTTAGTGTGTTCGGTATCAGCTGCTATTCCGGCTAAATCGGCTGCAGTTTCAATTATTGCTCCACTGCTGCCTGCTATACCTCGACGTTCAGAAATTGTCGATGTATTTTGAGGATTAGCGGGTTCTGATGGGAACAGGCGGTGAGGTTGCAGACGGATAAGGTCATGCATACCTACCGTGAACTGCTCTATCTGCACAGGTGCTGTGCTGGCGAGTCCGGGAGCAAGGCTCACCGTAAGTATCGCATCAGCATTACTTGAACGAACAATTCGTTCGACAATTCCCTGATTAAACTGAGCAAAACTAACCGGGTAGACGACGCTTTCAATGTCTGCCTTATTATGACTTCCGAGTCTGATCTCTGTATTATCCAGCGCCATAGCAGTAGCACCGGCAGGGTTCCAGTCACCAGCTGGTGGTGGATTTGCAGCAAAAGGATCAAAACCGGTCACCAGTACTTTCACCAGCTCAGCTCCGGAACGTACTCTCGCATTAAATGCTATTGATGAACCGCCTCGGGCGGCTGTATTGAATTCGCTATCTATGATGGTAAAAGTACGACGAACATTAGCTGCTGCAGCTGGATTTCCACGATAGACTGTTGGTTGAATCGCTCCCAGCGCACGTATCATGGCACGCATGCTGTGCAGGGGATTGAAATGAGTACGTCCACCTACGTCCCCTCTGCGCCAACTGCCACCCAGTAAACGTCGCACAGCTCTGGTAGCTCTGCTCCATAAGTTGTTTCCAGCTTTATTCCCCAGTTGCGTAGCATCGGTTGCGCTCACAGGTTGACCTCCATCGATGATAGAACGTGCTTCCAGAAGAGCTGCTTCTAATACTCCGTGTAGTCGACTTGCGGATGCATTCGCTAAAGAATTAAACCAGTCAGAAATACGTCGAATGGTTTGTCCAGCAACGCGTGTCATGCGAGGGCGAGATGCTGCTCTGGGTGATCCAGCGGATACGATCACGGTAAAATCTTCAATCGATTGATCGGATCGTCTAGAGTCAACACTTCCCCAGGTGTCTTCATTTGTTACCGGGTGTTGAATATTAGCCAGGCTGATAGCGCTACTATTTTCTATTCTTCTACTGGGTAAGTTTCGTAAAGCATGGCCTGCAGCACTATCAGGATCGGTATTACGGGCTCCACGAGACTGTAAAATGGCTGTTGCTGCATCAGAAAATATCGGTTGATTGCCCTGTAATACGTTGATAGCACTTATTCTATTTCCACTTCGTAAAATCCGGGAAATAGTTTGAGTATGACCACCTGTCCTACGAGATTGAATACGACCTCTGCGGGTAAAGGTTTTGCGATGTTCCCAAACCAGGATATCACCAGGATGTAGCAGGTTTGACAGTTGATTAAAATTAGTCAGGCGTGAGCCTCTGGTATTTGAATAGCCATTCACCATACCGGAAACATTTCCACTATACACATCACGGATTAAACCCCTGACTCTGCTCTGATTCGCGTTACCTGCAGCATCCCCCACCGTCCATCCCTGGTATGTTTCAGTTCTATGGTGCGCTGCTAACCAGACATGTCTTAAAATAACTGCTATATCGGCACAATCTGAGGGTAACTGATAGGCTGTAGCGCGTAAATTTGCAGGCAGGCAGTTAACTACCCACTGGTTCGTCGGGTGATCTATAAACTCTTCTCCACTTCTGGCGCTACCGCTGACTGGCACAGGTTCATTACTGGCTGTTGCTGCAGAGTCGCCAAACCGTCGACCCCTGGTACCTAACACAGAAAAAGAGTTGTTAGCTGTATGGCCAGGTGCTGTATCATTTGCATTGAAAGTGGACATACCTGCAAAAGACGCTAACCATTGTTCATAACTCGGGTGTAGTTCAGGCTGCCGGGCAGAGGGCGAAGGTTGAGATGAAGATCTGTAGCATAGCTGATTACGTTGAGCTTGTGTGACAGGTTGTCTTTGGATGATTTGCCCCGCCGAGCCAGACTGTTGTAAGACATGGGTCAATTCATGAGCGAGGAGTGCTCTTTTTAGCGAAGAATTGCGGGAACTTTCTCCTTCGCCTAATACAATATTATTACCAAATGTAAATGCCCTGGCATTGATTGATCGTGCAGCATTTTTTGCCAGCGGATCACTATGCAGCCGTACATTTGAAAAATCTTTAGCAAAGCGCGGCTCAAAAAAATTCCTGTCTGATTTTGATAAAGGCTGTCCTCTTCCCTGTAGTGAATGAATTTTGGAATTTATCAGAGGAGTCACTTCAGGCGCATAGCCGGGTGTTGCTTTTTTCTGGATTAATTCATTTTCATCGCGACAGTCAGCACAGCTTCGTTGAACCACTGCGTGTTGTTGAAAGGAGGTTATATTTGATGATGAAGCATCTCCAGATGAAGAAGATGATACTGGTTCAGGCATTCTCATCACCTGCTCAGCCACCCTGTCTGCCTCCAGTTCATATTTATCATCCGGCTGACCAACTTTGAGTTTTGGCTGTAATACTGTTTTCACAGAATCAGCATGTTTTATAGCAACAGGTTTTATTTTATTAGCAGTTTTAGACTGTTTGTGAACAGTCTGCTGTGGTGAAACTTGATGCATAACATTGCCCTGTCCGGTTAAAAGAAATACCCTGTTATAAATTTAAGTATCATTATTTATCTGCTCTGCTGTATATTTGTTTACATTCAATCTGCCTGATAAGGCGGTCTTATTTTAAATATATTTATTGCAATTTGTCCGCATGAATAAAATTTCCCTAACGACGATAGATCATTTTTTTGTATTAAGAGACTTCTCTAAAATTGAGTTGCAATATCCGCAAATCTCAGAAAATATTTCGTTTAAAAAAAATGCATGGGAAACCGTTCTTGATGGAGAGTTGGGCCACGACATTATTACAACAGGAACGTGGGAAGAAGTTAAGAAGCAAACAATTAAATGGCTAAAGCAACTTAAAGACGGCT
>CALCSG010000038.1 GCA_937894085.1 uncultured Gammaproteobacteria bacterium
ATAGGTTATTTTGCACTAACGATTTATTTGCTGGTAAAAACCGGGTTTCTGAAAAAAGTAGCACTGCCATACCAATGGTTAATTTTTTTATTATTCAGCCTGATTTGGGGCGTATTGATTGAAGTTCTCCAATACGATACCAGTAGAGCTCCGGACTTGAATGATGTTTTTAGAGATATCACCGGCTGTCTGCTGATGCTGTCGTTTCATCCGGCCTTATTAAAGTTATCCAGTTTTGCTTTGCGCTTTTTTATCCGTTCTGCGGTATTGATAGCTTTAGGTATACAGTTAATTCCGCTTGCTGTGGCACTTATTGATGAGACAACGGCTTATCTTCAGTTTCCTGTTTTATCGGATTTTGAAACACCTTTTGAGCTTGATCGATGGGATGGCGGTGCAGCTAAAGAAGTGGTTCAGCTCGATTCCGGGTCGAAACAGTCGCTGTTAAAAATAAGTTTAAACACAAACACCTATTCCGGTGTAGGTATGAAATACCTGCCATCAGACTGGAGCGCTTATAAGTCGGTAAATATGAGATTCTTTAACCCGACAGATCAGTCGCTAAGCCTGGTAATTAGAATTCATGATGCCAGGCACCTGGCAGGGCCGCTTGCTTATGCTCATAGCGACCGCTTTAATAAAAGAATAAACCTTAAGAAAGGATGGAATGACATATCCATTTCGTTATCGGTAGTCGAAATGGCGCCATATAAACGAAAAATGGATATGAGTCAGATACGGGATATCAGTTTTTTTACTACGCGCTTACCTGAGCCAGCAGTGATTTACCTGGATAAGATTTATCTTGGTCGCTAATTTATAGGAGACTCCTAGTAGCTTCTCTCTACAGCATAATCTGCCAGAAATAATAAAGCCTGTTTTGATTCTGAGTCGGGCAGGCTGGCAATAGCCGCTTTGGCAATTTGTGCATGCTCTATCGCCTGTTTGTGGGTATAGGCAAGGGCACCGGTTTGCACAATTATTTCAGTGATTTCTTCGATTTTATCCAGCCCACCTTTTTCTATGGCCTGCCGAATTACATCTCGCTGTGACTGTGTACCTTTTTGCATGGCATAAATCAGTGGCAGTGTCGGTTTTCCTTCGGCCAGATCGTCGCCCACGTTTTTGCCGAGCTCCTCACTATCAGCTTCATAATCGAGGGCATCATCAACTAGCTGAAATGCAATGCCGAGGTGTTTACCGTATTTTCCTAAAGCTTCAGCACACTGTTCAGGTGAATTGGTGATAATAGAACCTGTTTTACAGGCCGCTTCAAACAGGCAGGCGGTTTTATTGTAAATAACCTGGTGATAATTCTCTTCAGTAGTGTCAGGGTCATTGATATTCAGTAACTGCAGCACTTCACCCTGTGCGATGGTGTTAGTGGTGTCAGCCATCAGGTTCATAATTTGCATTGATTCTGCAAGTACCATCAATTGAAACGCACGTGAATAAAGATAGTCGCCGACCAGAACGGCGGCTTCGTTACCCCAGATGGAGCTGGCTGTCTGTTCTCCACGGCGCATTTCCGACTCATCTACCACATCATCGTGTAGCAATGTGGCGGTATGAATAAATTCAATTATGGCAGCTAACAAGGCATCAACTTCACCTTTGTAGCCACAGGCTTTGGCAGCCAGCATAACAAGCATCGGGCGTAATCTTTTGCCCCCGCTGTGAATAATATGCTGACTGAGTTGATTGATTAAAACCACATCAGAGCTTAAGTGCTGTTCAATGACCTCGTTGACTCTTTGCATATCAGTTGTAGTGAACTGCTTGAGACTTTCGAGAGTAAAAGCTTCAGGTAATGAATTACTGGAATGGCTCATGAGGTTTACGTTAGGTTTCTAAAAGTTGGTTAATCATGTTTTCTAATAAAACTGTTTTGTCACGAAGTACACGAAGATATTTTGTTGGCCTAATTCTTCGTGCTCTTAGTGGAGAATAATTATTTTCCAAATATATGGCTAGTTTATCAAAAAAAAGGGCGGATAAACCGCCCTTTTTTGTTAACTCTAGTTAACTATTAATTTTGAGACTGATAGTGCTTTATCAAAATTTCAGCAACTTCTGGTCGTGAAAACTCTTTTGGTGGCGCTTCGCCATTAGCCAGCATTTCACGAACTTTAGTACCGGAAAGCAAAACAAAATCATCTTTCTGATGATCAGGTGCTTCACACATCATGACAACTTTATTCAGTTTCTTCGACCAGGCAGTGTGGTCAGCATTGAAAATTTCGATCTCCATAGCGCCTGCAGGTACTTCATCTTTAAAGATAGTCTGAGCATCGAAAGCACCGTAGTAATCACCTACACCAGCGTGGTCACGCCCGATGATGAAATGAGTGGCACCCATGTTCTGACGGAAGTAAGCGTGTAACACAGCTTCGCGAGGTCCGGCGTACAGCATATCGAAACCATAACCGGTCACCATTGCGCTGTTGGCAGGGAAGTAAACTTCAACCATTTTACGAATAGCGGCATCACGGACAGGAGCAGGAATATCTCCCGGCTTCAGCTTTCCTAGCAGCATGTGGATTACCAGGCCATCACAACCTAAACGATCCATAGCCATGTGGCATAACTCTTCGTGTGCAAGGTGCATCGGGTTACGAGTCTGGAAAGCAACGATTTTTTTCCAGCCACGCTCGGCGATTTCGTTACGAATTTCAACCGCTGTGCGGAAAGTGTCAGGAAATTCATCGATGAAGTAACTGAAATGTAAAACATGAATAGGACCTGAAACGGCAACATTACCCTGGCTATTGAAAGCAGCGACACCTGGATGTTCAGCATCATCGGTACGGTAAACCTTATCGGTCATAGTAGCCATTTGCTCGGCTGTGACGGTTTCGATGTTTTCAACGTCCATAATGGCCAGTACAGGATTGCCATCCATGTTAGGATCACGCAATGCAATACGCTTTGCGTTACCGATAGCATCGGCGTTATCCAGCAGACATAAAACAGGGACAGGGAAGAATGAACCGTCTGTCAGAGTCATGGTTTCAGCTGCGCCCATGGCGTCAGCCACGTTCATGAAGCCTTTTAGCGGGTTGAAATAACCGGCACCCATCATCACTGCGTTACCGGCAGCCTGTGAGCTAATTGTGACAGAAGGCAGCGTTTCAGCTTCTTTCGCTAATTTTGCATGTAGTTCAGTATCGTAAACAAAACGAGGTTGTAGCTCATCGGAACCAATTGGTTTAATCATGGGAATCCTCCAGATTTTAGAATAAAAATTATGTGCTCCTGAAACTAACCAGGGGCAGGCATGCCTGAAAATGGCACGCAGATTAACCGTCTGGCGGCCTTCATGCAAGCGTATCTCTCTATGCCTTGATAGAGGTCATTTATACAAATGATTTAAAGAGTTTTTTCGGGATTGAATCATTAGCAGCTGGAAAGTTGTTTTACGATCTCGTCCAGTAAATCAATTATGCTTTTAATCGAGCTATCTTCGCCCAGCAGCCTTACCCGTTCGACCTTTAAATCGTATTGACTGCTTAACTGTTTAGCCTGTTTATCCATTGGCTCTCTGACAATCAATAGACATTTTGCTGGCGTTTTCTGCAAAGTTTCATGCAATGCCGATAATTGCCTGATGCTGCTTCCCTGATCATGATTATTGCGGAAGCTACCGATATTTTTTATTCCAAAGCTTTTCTCCAGATAAGCCAGAAACTGGTGCTCCAGGATGTATTTTGGCTGAATGGCGCGTAATGTTTTCTGACTTTTTTGTTTCCAGTCGGTAACTTTTTTGATCAGTTGTAGTGAATTGTCGAGGTAAAGCTGTTGATTGGATGGATCGATTTGCAGTAATTTTTGAGTAATTAACTGGGCGATTAAGGTGATATTTTCCGGGCTGAGCCAGATGTGTCCGTCTATATCGTGGTTATCGCCAATTAAATGGTTGGCGGGAAATGATTTAATCAGCTCAAGGGTAATACCTCTGGAGGGTAAAGCATTTTTTAAACGATTCAGGCCTGTTTCAAAATCGTCACTAACCCAGATTAACAGGTCTGTTTTACTGGCTATTTTGAGCTGTGAAGGTTTGAGTTGAAAGTGATGTGGTGACTGATCACTTTGTATCAGTAGCTCAGATTGACCTGCGCCGTGCATGATTTCATTGGTGATCAGCTGAATAGGTCGAATGGATGTAACAACTTGTACATTGTCATTAGCCAGCAGATGACCGGGGGCCAGTAAGTAGAGTAGTAAGAATAAAATACGCATGCGGGAAATAAAAATGTATTTAAAAAATGTTATGTAATAATATAACAATATGCATGTCAAACAACATAATAATTTACTGGCTTTTAGTGAGCACAACCATCATCAATGTGAAAAGGTTTTGCTGGATAGAGCAAAAACACTATGTGACCAGCGAGAAGTCAGGCTAACCCTGCGCAGGCGTCAGGTGCTTGAAATATTGCTGAGTACGCATCAACCGATGGGTGCTTATGATGTGCTTAATACTCTCAACAAAACTGAGCAAAATATTACTCCACCTATTGTTTATCGTGCGCTGGATTTTTTGCTGGAGCAGGGGCTTGCACATCGTATTGAAAGTGAAAATGCATTTGTACCCTGTATGCATCCGGGGCATCAATGCGAGGCACAATTTTTAATCTGTTCCAATTGTCATTGCGTGGCCGAGCTGGATAGTGCTATCTCGCCCGTACTGGATGAGGCTCAGAAAATCGGTTTTGAAATACGTCATGCAGTGATAGAAATCAGCGGCCTGTGTGCCACTTGCAGGCAATAATCATGGCGCTTATCAGGGCAATAGAAATTGGACTTTGTATTGGCGAAAAACAAATTCTTCATGATATTAGTTTCCAGCTTGAAGCCGGGCAAATTACTACCATTATCGGACCTAACGGGGCAGGAAAGTCATCGTTAGTGAGCATTGTCATCGGATTAAACCGGCATTTCGACGGCCAGGTAATTCGACAGCCTGGGCTGAGCATGGGGTATTTGCCACAACATTCAACGATAAACCCGTTAATGCCGCTAACCGTAAAGCGCCTGATGTCTTTAACTCATAAAACGTCCAAAGTGGAAGTGGTACAGGCGCTGGAAAAAACAGGTGTTGCCTCGTTGATAAATCAGCAGGTTAGTAGCCTGTCCGGTGGTGAGACGCAACGCGTCATGTTGGCCCGGACACTGTTAGGAAAACCCGATTTACTGGTGCTGGATGAACCGACAGCCGGTGTCGATGTTACCGGTGAAGTGCAAATGTATGATCTAATTTCGCAAATTAGAGATGAAACAGGCTGTGCCATTCTGATGGTTTCGCATGATTTACATCTGGTGATGTCAAAAACTGATCAGGTGTTATGCCTGAATCAGCATCTCTGCTGTTCCGGCCAGCCGGAATCGGTAAGTAAGCACCCGGAATACCTCGCATTATTTGGTGATAAAACCGAATCCATTGCTGTTTATACACATAATCACGATCATGTGCACGATCTGGATGGAGGGTGTGGTGACTGTGTACATAACAAGCAGGCTGGAAAATGATTGCAGTGTACGATAGAGAATATTTAGCATGGTTTTATGCTTTACCTGGAAACAGCTACCGCCAATCTTCTGGTAAAAAGTTTTCTGTATTTCAGCGAGTTTCCTGCTTATTAATTTATATGCGTAAAAAACAGTGTTTTTAGATGATTTCCTGATTCGCAGCCTGCTGGCCGGTATTTTAATGGTGCTGGTGGCTGCCCCTATGGGTTGCCTGATGGTCTGGCAACGGCTGGCCTTCCTGGCAGACACACTGGGACATGCGTCGGTATTAGGAGTGGCGCTGGGGTTAATGATGTCATTGCATCCGATTGCAGGGGTGCTAATCGTGATCTGTTTGATAATGTTAATTGTACGTCAGTCCATGGGTGAAAACCCAGTAGCGATGTCAGAATCGGTACTGGCGATCATTTCACATACCGGACTGGCTGCGGGCATTTTACTATTGAGTTTTGCTGGAGCAGGCAATATCAGTCTGGAAGCAATTCTATTCGGTGATTTACTGGCAACTTCAATGAGTGATCTCGGTTTTATCGGGCTGACGGTTTTTATCCTGTTGATTCTATTAAAGGTGCACTGGAAGTCTTTTGTAGCGGTTTCGGTAAGTCCTGAAATAGCACAGGCAGAAGGTATACCGGTGCAAAAAATCCAACTGATTTTATATTTAATGATCGCTTTACTGATTGCGGTGATGATGAAAGTCATGGGTGTGCTGTTAATTGGTGCTATGCTGGTGATTCCGGTTAATGCAGCCAGGGTATTCAGTAACAGTCCGGAGCAGATGCTGGTATTGGGTTTATTGTTTGGTTTACTGGCATTATTTTCAGGCATGTTTATGTCGTGGCAGTATGATCTTCAAACTGCCCCGGCGATTGTAGTAATGGCATCCATATGGCTGTTATTTGCATTACTGTTTAAAAAGCTAAATAAAACATTGACCTGAAAGGCATACAAAGCTAAAATCTGCGCCCTTTTTCAAGATCGATTTGGAGTAACATCAGAATGTACGCTGTCATCGCTACAGGCGGAAAACAGTACCGTGTCACCGAAGGTGAGACATTAAAGGTAGAAAAATTAGCAGGCGAAGAAGGTTCTGAAGTTGAACTGGATCAGGTCTTAATGATTGCAGATGGTGATAATATCCAGGTCGGTACTCCGGCTCTTGATAAAGGAACAGTTACTGCGACAATCAAGTCTCATGGTCGCGCCAAGAAAGTCGATATTGTAAAGTTTCATCGTCGTAAGCATCATCGTAAGCAGATGGGGCATCGTCAGAGCTATACTGAAATCGAAGTAACCAAGATCACAGCTTAATATCTTTAGGAAGGTTTAAACTATGGCACATAAGAAAGCGGCGGGCTCCACCCGCAACGGTCGTGATTCTCAGTCAAAGAGACTCGGCGTTAAGAAATTTGGCGGCGAAGTTGTTGTTGCTGGAAATATTATTGTTCGTCAGCGTGGTACTAAATTCCACCCTGGTGATAATGTAGGTATAGGTAAAGATCACACTCTTTTTGCTAAGTCAGAAGGAAATGTTGAATTCAAAGTGAAAGGTCGTTTAAACCGTACTTTCGTTAACGTTGTATCTGCATAACGCATATTTACGTCGTGATGAATTCAAAAAAACCCGCTATTGCGGGTTTTTTTTTACTTGAAATTGCTCCTGCATTTCAAGTACTTCCACCATCCATGGCGGTCGTGCACATGGATGTGCTTATACCCCGGAAGCCAGGGAGGTCTGAGAGGGGTGCTTGACCATTGAAAGCCAAAAGAGTGTGATTTATTACAAAAATTTCACCACGAAGTCACGAAGTACACGAAGGCAGGTTTTGCTGTTACATAAATCTAACAATAATTGCATTCTGAAACAGCAAAATTGGCACCCCATTTTTGCTGTTCGAAAAAGCCACGAGCAAATTTTCTGTTCCGGTGATTTAGGCCGATAACAATGTCTGATTAATTCAGGGTTAAAGTTATTTTTTTTCTTCGTGAGCTTCGTGAGCTTCGTGTCTTCGTGATGAATATTTTTGATTTTTTTAAATTACGCTGAGTATTAAATCCTGGATTAAAAAAATCCGGAACTATCTAAAAAGTTGATCATCAAACCAACAGTTAAAATAACAATAGCCCGAGGAAATAACATTGTCACACCAGGCCAGTTTTCAACAATTAAAGGAATACGCACAAAGCCAGATTATCGGCCAGCCAAAATTAATCAACCGTTTGATGATTGCATTACTGGCAGATGGACATTTGCTGGTTGAAGGAGCCCCCGGTCTGGCTAAAACACGCGCAATTAAAGTGCTTGGTGATTGTATCGACGGTGATTTTCATCGAATTCAATTTACTCCCGATCTGTTGCCAGCCGATTTAACCGGTACCGATATTTATCGACCGCAGGATGGTAGTTTCAAGTTCCAGCAGGGACCGTTGTTTCATAATTTAATTCTCGCCGATGAAATTAACCGTGCTCCGGCCAAAGTACAGTCTGCATTGCTGGAAGCGATGGCTGAACGACAGATAACAGTGGGATCTAAAACGTATACGCTTCCCTCGCTGTTTCTGGTTATGGCGACCCAGAATCCGATAGAACAGGAAGGCACCTATCCGTTACCGGAAGCACAACTGGATCGTTTTTTAATGCACGTAACAATCGATTATCCGGATGCTGAAGCAGAAAAGAAAATTCTGAATTTAAATCGTAACGAAGCACGTCAGAATTACGCCGCCCCCTCGTTTGAAAATATCGTTATTCCTCAAAGTGACCTGTTTGCTGCACGGGATGAAGTGCTTGACGTGCACATGGCTGAAAACCTGGAAACTTACCTGCTGGAACTGATACTCGCGACCCGTAATCCACAGGCTTACGGAAAGGATCTTGAAAACTGGCTGGAATATGGTGCCAGTCCGCGGGCCACTATCGCGCTGGATAGATGCGCAAGGGCATTTGCATGGCTTGATAACAGGGATTACGTGACGCCGGATGATATTCAGGCCATCGCTTTCGATGTATTGCGTCATCGTATTATACTTAGTTATGAAGCAGAAGCTGAAGGCATCACGACGGACCGTTTTATCAATGAATTAATCCATAGAGTTGCCGTTCCCTGATCATGACCCAGGACCGGAATAAAATGGATGCTGACGATGGCGTTATCTATATCAGCCAGTCTCGCCTGATTTCTTTACAACGTGATGCGCGATTGTTAAGCCAGCAAAAAGGCACAATCCGATCTCAGTTTAATGGCGGATTCCTGTCCGTATTTAAAGGTCGTGGTATGGAATTTGATGAAGCCCGGCCTTACCAGCCTGGCGACGATGTCAGAAATATGGACTGGCGAGTAACGGCCAGAACGAATAAACCGTATAGCAAGGTTTTTCGTGAGGAAAGGGAGCGCCCGGTGTTGCTATGGGTTGATTTCCGTGCCCCGATGTTTTTTGGCACACAGCAATGTTTTAAATCTGTACTGGCGGCAAAAGTGGCCGCTCTACTGGCGTGGAAATCCAGTCAGCAGGGGGATCGACTGGGAGCCCTGTTTTTTTCTGAATATGATCACCTGGAGCTGAGGCCTTCCAGAGGAAAATCATCTGCCTTACAGTTGATGAAAAAATTATCTGATTTCAGTGTTCAAACCAATGACAGATCACATCTGGCGGATGAAAATAAACGTGATTCAGGGCATGCGTTAAACCGTTTATTGCATGTTACCCGGCCAGGCAGTCTGATTTATTTAATCAGTGACTTTCGTAATGTTTCCAGCCAGTTTGAATCCACCTTAAGCCGTTTAAGTCGACATAATGAGCTGGAACTTATCCAATTGTCAGATCCGCTGGAAACTCATTTACCGGTTGAAGGGTATTACCGTGTGACCGATGGTGAAATTGAAGCTGAAGTGAATGCCTTTAACAAACAGAGTCGGTTAACTTATCAGCAACGGTTTGACAGTCACCAGGAAAACCTGAAAACACTCTGTAAAAAAAATAGAATTCGTTTTTTAACGCTCTCTACTGATCAGGTTTTGCTGGATGGCCTGATGCAAAGGCAGGGATTGAGTACTAAATGAACCCGACAGACAGCCTTCCACTCAGAGATATCCATCTACCAGACCCGGTGTCCTGGTGGCCACCTGCAATGGGCTGGTGGTTTTTACTGATACTGATTGTATTGCTAATCTGGTTGGTTGTGGTTGTAATAAAAAGACTAAGAAAGCCGGTGCTGAAAAAAAGTGCCAGTGCCGAACTTGACCTGTTAATCACTGATTATAAGCATCACCAGGATAAGCACTTCCTGCTGCAGCAACTTTCAATCCTGTTGCGGCGTATTGGTATCAGTTATCTGAATAGAAATGAGACTGCCGGTATCGCTGGAGCAAAATGGTATCAAATGATCAATCAGCTGGTTGAAAAAAACCGGATTAGCGATGATATGATTGAGCTGTTGAGTCAGGGTCCTTATCAGCAAAAACCGCAACTGGATGAGCAAAAAATAAATATCCTGATCGAACAAATGCGACTATGGGTTGCTGCTCTGTCACGGGAAAAAGCCAATGTTTGAACTGGAGTGGCCCTGGGCTTTGTTACTGTTACCTTTGCCGCTACTGGTCTGGTATTTTTTACCTGAGACAGGTACACAGCAGCAGGCAGCATTACGTGTGCCATTTATGGAAGATTTTGATGCACTAAACTCTTCTCTGCAAAAGGTCAAAGCAAAAATCTGGTTGAACCTGTTACTGGTTATTTGCTGGGTATTACTGATTCTGGCGACTGCGCGACCTTTATGGGTGGGTGATCAGATAGAGTTACCAATCAGCGGGCGTGATCTAATGCTGGCCGTCGATTTATCCGGCAGTATGCAGGTAGAAGATTTTCGTATCAAGGGACAGGCTGTTGATCGTTTGACAGCAACTAAATACGTAGCCAGAGACTTTATCCGTGACCGTGAAGGTGACCGCCTGGGGTTAATTTTATTCGGTAGAAATGCTTATCTACAGACACCGCTAACCTTTGATCTGACTACCGTGAATACCCTGTTGATGGAGTCGGCTATTGGCCTTGCGGGTAAGGAGACGGCCATAGGTGATGCGATAGGGCTGGCGATTAAACGATTGAAAGATAAAAAGGATGGCAGCCGGGTATTAATACTGTTAACCGATGGTGCCAACACGGCCGGAGAGATTACACCGATAAAAGCTGCCGAGCTGGCGGCCAGCCATGGTTTGAAAATATACACTATCGGCATAGGTGCTGATGAAATGATACGTGAATCATTTTTTGGCAAGCAACGCATCAATCCTTCAATGGATCTGGATGAGAAAACGCTGACCGCTATCGCGGAAAAAACCGGAGGCAGGTATTTTCGTGCGAGGGATACCGAGGAGCTTGCTAATATTTACCGGTTGCTTGATGAGCTGGAACCGGTAGAGGTTGACACTCAGACACTGAGGCCGGAAAAATCGCTATTTATGTGGCCGCTGGCAATATCCCTGATGTTTGCCATGTGTATTGCGTTAATCAGGTTATCGGGGCGAGGCAGATAACATGGAGCTATTTAATGGCGAGTTTCATTTGCTCAGACCCGAGTGGTTATGGGCGTTAATTCCAGTTTTAATTTTGGCCTGGTTATTCTGGACCAAAAAACTATTCAGTCGGGATTGGGAATCGGTCATCGATGCGCGTTTATTACCGCATTTGCTGGTAGGGAAAACAGGATCTAAAAGCATTCGTCCAATATTGTTGTGGAGCAGCCTTGGGATGATAGTTGTTTTTGCCCTGTCCGGCCCGGTCTGGAAAAAATTACCTTTGCCTGTTTTTAAACAGCAATCTGCGCTGGTTGTTATGCTGGATTTATCCAGTTCAATGAATGCACAGGATGTTAAACCCAGTCGCCTGGTAAGGGCGCGTTTAAAATTACTGGATCTGCTAAAACAGCGCAAAGAAGGTCAGACCGCATTGATAGCATTTGCGGCGACCGCTTACACCGTAAGCCCGCTGACCGATGACACGGATACCATTCAATCTTTAGTGAGTAGCCTGTCGACCCAGATTATGCCGGCGCAGGGTAGTCGAACAGATCTAGCTGTCAGCAAAGCCCTCGAATTATTTAAAAATGCCGGTCTGCAAAAAGGGGATATTCTATTAATTACAGATGGAGTGAGTGCAAAAAGTGTTGATGAACTGAAAACTGTAGATTTGCAGGACTATCGTCTTTCGGTGTTAGCAATTGGGACCGGACAGGGTGCCCCTATTCCCGCTCAGGAGGGCGGTTTTGTTAAGGATGACCAGGGATCGATAGTGATCGCTAAAACAGATCAGGCTAAGTTACGCTCTTTGGCCTCGCAGTATGGCGGGGTTTATCGGCAATTGACGCTGGATGATAAAGACTTAAGCAGTTTTCAGAAACTGTTTAACGACAATAAAACCTTAATGGATCAACAACAGACCGACTTCAGGGCTGACCGCTGGCAGGAAGAAGGGCCATGGCTATTGCTACTGGTAGCACCTCTCGCTGCGCTAGTTTTCAGGCGCGGTATTTTCCTGTCTCTGCTGATAGTTTTTTTAATTGTACCAATGCCGCAACCTGTTCTAGCATTTGAAATGCCAGACAGTTTGCCGGACTGGGAAAGTTTATGGAAAAACACCAATCAAAGAGCGCAAAGCTCTTTACAGCAGGGTGATGCTGAAAAGGCGGCCGAATTATTTGATCGTGCTGACTGGAAAGCGGCTTCTCATTATAAGGCCGGGCAGTTTGAACAGGCGTTAGAGCAACTGGAAAATATTAAATCTGTCGATGGGCGTTACAACCGGGGCAATACGTTGGCAAAAATGGGCCGTTTACAGGAAGCGCTGGAGTCTTACGATGAAGTGTTAAAGCAACAACCGGAAAATGAAGATGCTCAGTTTAACCGCAAACTGGTTGAAGAAGCGTTAAAGAAACAACAGCAGGATCAACAACAGCAAGATGGTGAGAACAGCGACGAACAGCAGCAGAGTGATCAGCAGAATAAAGATCAGGATCAGCAGCAGGATCAACAACAGCAGGACCAGCAGAACTCTGAGCAATCGGATCAGCAGCAAGATCAGCAGCAAGATCAGCAGCAAGATCAGCAGTCACAGAGTGATGCAGAACAGCAGCAACAGGATAAGGATCAGCAGGATTTGAATCAGCAGCAGGAACAGGCTAAACAGGATGAAGAAGAAAAGCAGGCTCAACAGCAGGAAGCTGAAAAACAGCAGGCCGAACAAAAAGACAAAGAATCGATGCAGCAAAGTGAAGAGCAGAAAACAGAAGATTTATCCGATCAGGCCGAAGCTCAATGGTTAAGACGTATACCTGATGATCCGGGTGGATTATTAAGGAACAAATTTAAGTATCAATATGGTCGTCAACAACAGCCTTCTCAGGAAAAGGAGCCATGGTAAGAGTGCGTTTATTTGAAATGAACCGGTTAACAGTGTTAAAAACATTTGCGCTGTTTTTATGTTTGGCTATGTTATCTATTGTCGTTCTATCGCCGGTTAATGCAGCGACGATTCAGGTAACTTCCGACCGTGACCCTGTTGGTCTTAATGAATCTTTTCAGCTGGTGTATGAAAGCAGCGATTCGCCGGATGATGACCCTGATTTTGCACCGCTTGAACAATATCTGGATATCCTAAATCGCAGTCAAAGCAGTAATGTCAGTATTATTAATGGTCGTTATAATAGCAGTAAAAAGTGGTCGCTTACTGTCATGGCACGGCAGGTTGGTGACATTGTTTTGCCACCGGTTGAATTTGGCTCTGATCTGAGTGATGCTATTAAAATTACTGTTAAAGCAGCAGCTGATAATCAGGCTGCACAATCTTCATTTTATTCTCGCATCAGGGTGGATCAGGAGCAGGTGTATGCACAGCAGCAGGTTGTGATTACCCAGCAATTATTCAGTGATAGAAACATGTCAGCTTATGGCATGGGAGAACTCGATTTTAACGGTATGGATGTAATCAGCCAGCCACTTGGTGATGAAAAGCAGTATAAAACCCGAATAGGAAATACGCCTTACCTGGTGATCGAGCGAAGTTATGCCATTTTCCCTCAAACAAGTGGTTTGTTGAAGCTGTCGCCAGTATTGGTTGAAGCAAGAATCGGTTCGACCAGCAACTCTTTCTTTAATTCATTAGGTGGTAATCCAGTTGTTAGAGCACGTTCTAACGCAGTAGAAATAGCCGTGCTACCCGTACCCGATAATATTAATGTCAATCCCTGGTTACCGGCAAAAAGTTTTCAATTGCTGGAGCAGTGGCCACAAAATCCACCAAAATTTAAGCAGGGTGAACCGGTAACCAGAACGCTATCTATCAAGGCTGAAGGTTTGACTGCGGCACAATTACCTGTGTTGCCCGATATTTTGACTGACGGACTGAAGCAGTATCCTGATCAACCTTTGTTAAATGATATAAAAAATGATAACGGTATTACCGGTTATCGGGTTGAAAAGGTTGCGTTAATTCCAACAAATGCCGGCAGGATGATACTTCCGGCGATAGATATACCATGGTGGAATACGGTCACTCAGAAACGTGAAGTAGCACGTATACCTGAGCGTACAATTGAGGTGCAGGCAGCTGCGATAAATACTGCAAAGGCAGCAGCTGTACAAGCACCACCAGGATCAGTCGAACCTGAAATAAAACAGTCGAACTCACCTATCCCTGCAAATGAACAGAGTGGCGAACCTCTACAGGCTGCACAAACCATCTGGTCACAATACTGGTTCTTACTGGTGATATTTCTTGCCCTGGGCTGGCTTATTACAGCTCTGGCCTGGGTTGTCAGTGTGAACAAAAAGAGTCAACCGGTTAAACATGAGACTAATAAATCTACGACTGCGAAGCAGGCTTTTAAACAATTAAAAATTGCCTGCGAAAAAAAGGATGTTACCGATTGTCGAGGCCAGTTACTGTCATGGGCGCGTGCATTATTTTCAACACAGGATATTCGCAGTCTACGTGATTTAATACCATTTAGTGGCGAACAAATGCGGCTTGAAATTAGTAAAATTGATGCCGTGCTGTATGGTAATCAGGATCAATCAATAAACTTCACTGTTATTATCGATCAGGCGAAACAGATGATGCAGCAATATGAAAACAATTCCAGTGATATAAAGCCGGAATTGCTGGAGCCACTTTATAAATGAATGGATCATTAGTGCTTAACATTCATTAACAGGGCATCGCTCCATGTCTTGCACAAGGAATTGCTTACAAACGGGTAATGATCTACCCGGCTGGTTAACAGTTCAACCAGAGCGATTCAGGCAGTCTCTTTGGTATCAATCTTATAGAATGATCTAACGGTTGAAGATGTTGGTCAGTATATAATATTGATTCATATCAAAAGCATTAGCCTTTTAACCATATCATCTGCAGAACACACTTGACTTAGTGAATTCAAATTTCTACTCTGCAATCTATTACCCTGGTAATTGTAGGTAATTATAAGTTGCAATAAATTTAAAGAGTTTATTAAAGGAAATAATAATGGAGTTTATTATGAATAAAAAAATTATAACTATCGTATTCAGTTTAGCTTTAACCCTTCTTTATTTTGGAAACAGTTATGCATCAACACCGCTACAGTATGGCGACAGGCTTTATGATCCGGCGCTACGCTTAAGCTTTCCAAAAGACGCGAACCTGGCCCACAGTGTTGGTTTTACGTATACAGGCAGTGGCGGAATGATGCTGTTAAATGATGCCATCAGATTCATTCAGGATCTAAATGACCAGGCATACCTGGGTTATAGAAACTGGCGATTACCAACCCTTTCAGAATTAAAACATCTTTACAACACTGATGGCATTTCTTATGTCTATAAGGATAGTTCTCGTGGATTGCCTTTCGATAATTTGAAAACTTATTATTGGGCCGATGGGCAAAAATCATTCAGCTTTATATCGGGTACTGAAATTAGTTTTGCAGCCTATCGATTCGTGTTACCGGTAGCACCGCTTCAATTCTACAGATATCAGCCATTTTACCCGCGTCCACTGTACAAGTTACCGGTGTACCCACTTCCCGAAACCCTGAAACGTATTTTTATTATGAGCAGTAATTGGTTGCGATTGCTGTTCATAATTACTCATAGCGTTGTGAATTTTTGTTTACACCGGGATCTGAGTAAACATTATTGATTGCTAGTGTCCATTTCCTCCAGCCAACACTTCTTATCTATCCCGCCCTGAAGTATATACTTTCAATCTTTGAAGAGACTGATTCCGTCAGACATATTGGCCTGTCGGCTTTATCATGAATGTTTTGTTGGAAGTGCCCAAAAGCCAGCCGCTGAAAGTAGAGAGCCACCTGTGATATTTAATATTCGCTGAGTTTTGGGAGACGATATAGCCTTCCGGGCTTTGCTGGCAAAAACCGCATATAAAGCGGCATTCGAGATCGCTAATAAAACAAAAGTTATTGCTAGGACTCAAAGTTGTGGAGCAGCAGCAGAACTCGTGCTGATAAATTGAGGCAGGAAAGCAACGAAAAAAATAATGCCTTTGGGATTCAATGCGGTCACTAAAAAGGTATTAATAAACATGTTTCGGCCTGATCGGCTTTTACTATCTTTATCGACCCCTGCAGGTTTATTGCCTGCTCGCAACACCTTTACCCCTAAAAATAACAGATAACTCCCGCCAATCCATTTTATTACCTGAAACCAGAATACTGACTCAGATAACAGTGCGCCCAGGCCAAGTAAAGAAAGCGCTAATGCCGTTGAGTCGCCCAGGGCGACAGCGACGATAAGTGGTATCCTGGCCTTGAAACCATGGGAAATCGAATAACTGATTACGGTAAAAATGGTTGGCCCCGGGATGATTAATAAAACTGTAGAAGCAACAGTGAATGTCAGCCATAATTCAATATTCATAGATATAACTTCAGGAAGTTAACGACGCTTTCCTGGCAGAATTAATCCACTACCTAAAAAACTACGCCGGGGCAAAAGATCGGGGCCTTCATAAACGCTTTTTACATCAGATACGGAATACACTGCAGTCTGATCAAGCTCTTTAATTAACTGGATAAGCGAAGGGACGTTACGCCTTTTTTCAATAATAAACAGCAGTTCAACCGGATATGCTTCCCCCATATCACCATCGGATGAAACTACCTTAAATCCCTCCTTACGTAATTTTCCTGCTAGAACATCACGATTGAATGATATGCAACGGATAAGTTCATCTCCAATAGCAAAACGGCTTTCAATCGAAATGCCGACATAATTACCCACGGCAAAACCACTAGCATAGGCCAATGCGAGATACCACTGATCAAGATTTGTCAAAACCTGGGCTGCTGCAACCAACCAGATAATAATTTCAAAAAAACCAATAAATGCGGCCAGAAATTTGTGGCCACGAAATATAACAATTGTTCGAAATGTTCCAAGCGAAACGTCAGCAACTCTGGCAAGAAAGATTAACGGCGCCAACAAATACGGATATTCAACTAATAATTCCATCATTACTACTCCTTGTTAATTGCGATTGAAATATAACAAATGTTTCACCGACACGGATAACAAACTATATCTGAGAGAATTCTCGGGTAAAAAACCGGCGGCCGTCGGATTACATCCAGGGATTGTCGGATAACATCCCAACGAAAAAAGCGCGCTGCAGCTCTTGTGCGATTTTAGGAAAAAGATCAAGAGAGCTCCTCCCTGGGCTGCAAATTTGGAAGGTTCAATAATAACAAAGCCCTTGTTGATTTGCATGGGCTTTGT
>CALCSG010000039.1 GCA_937894085.1 uncultured Gammaproteobacteria bacterium
CGGTTAAAGGTGCGGTAAACTTTATATCCCCGCGAGTCGCTTCAACTGCCGGGCCACCCAGTAAAATAAATAGAAATGAAGGCAGAAAGGTAAAGAGTGCTGCAATACTGGCTCCGGCGGCTCCGCCTAACAGCAATGCGTCTGGTCCAAAAATTTCCTTACTCCATCCGCCCACAAATCCGACGAATGAAACCACCATGATGAGTGGTCCGGGAGTGGTTTCTCCGAGTGCCAGGCCATCAATCATCTGGCTAGCGGTTAACCAGCCAAACTGTTCTACCCCACCCTGATAAACATAGGGTAAAACGGCGTACGCGCCTCCAAAGGTAACCAGCGCTGCTTTGGTGAAGAAGATGCCCATCTGGCTGAGTGTGCCCTGCCAGCCGAAATTTATTACTAGTAACGCCATAGCGACAAACCACAGAGTAATTCCGGTTGCTGCAAATACTAATAACCGACTCCATTTAAATTGAGTATGTTCAGATGCTGGCGTGTCATCATCAATGATGGCTGCGCCATAGGTTTGCTGTGATGAACCATGCTGTCCTGCAGCGTTGAATTTGTCTGCTGCCATGATGGATCCGGCATAGCCGATGATGGCCGCCATTATTACGATATAAGGGAAGGGGATATCGAAGGCAAAGATGGCGATAAATGCCAGTATGGCAAGCGTGCGCAAAACATTATTGGGTAAAGCCCTGGAGCCAATTCGATAAGCGGCAACAGCAACGATGGCAGTAACAGCTGGCTTGATACCGTATAGAATACCTTGTACTGCCGGTACGTCGCCAAATGCCAGATACACCCAGGTTAACCCGATCAGGATGAATAGAGAAGGTAAAACAAATAGCACTCCTGCCATAATGCCGCCCCACACGCCATGCATTAACCAGCCGATATAGGTGGCTAATTGTTGTGCCTCCGGGCCAGGTAATACCATCGTGTAATTAAGAGCGTGCAAAAAACGATGCTCGGATATCCAGCGTCGTTTTTCGACAAGTTCCTGATGCATCATGCTTATTTGACCGGCTGGTCCGCCAAAACTGATAAAACCCAGCTTCAGCCAGTAAATAAAGGCTTCTCCAAACGAGACTGGGTCGGGTTTCCGGGTTTTATCTATTGGACTTGTGGTCACGTTATTTTTAAACCTTGTTATTAAATTATTATATTTAACCAGTACCGCTCATTAATAAAACTGACCTTAGATGGGCAATATGGAATTAAGCTGTGTTATTTGAATTGTACCGATTTACTGGAAAATTTATCACTAAAATATTGTTGTTGCATTGTCTGATGTCTTTGCTTATTCAATATTTTGAATGTATAACATCGCAAATAGAAAAGTGTAGGCAGAATGGTATATCTCTGTGAACCCTGATGTTTCCGAATTCCATTTTGTATGCGAATTCACGGAGCAAAATCAAACTACTCGAGTACAAGGTGAAAATGAAAAACTGGAATCAGGATAGTTATTTAAAGGCCTGGAATTTTGCTTCTATTATCCATAATGGGCAGCTGATTCCCGGTGCTGATATTCCGTATCTGAATCACCTTGGGCTGGTTACGATGGAAGCGACTGCCGCTATTGCTCATAATGGAAATATAGAAAATCCGGATCTACTGGTGTTATGTGCGTTATTACATGATTCGATAGAAGATACTTCAACTACCTACGATGACATTCGTAATGAATTCGGAAGGCAAGTAGCCGATGGAGTTTTGTCTCTCAGCAAAAATCAGGATTTGCCATCGAAAGCGGAACAAATGATGGATAGTATTAACAGGATCAAACAACAGCCAGAAGAGGTGTGGATGGTTAAACTGTGTGACCGGATTACTAACCTGCAACCACCACCAAAACACTGGAATAAAGAAAAAATAGCAAAATACAGGGATGAGGCTATTTATATCCTGACGCAGCTTGGTGAAGCTAGTAAATTTCTGGCACAAAGGTTACAGATGAAAATTGATAACTATGCGCAATATTTATAACCTGAATTGTCTAATAATAAATTCTAATATTGTGCACAAATAATATGAAAATCTATTTTTCACATGGTAAAGAAAGTGGCCCCTGGGGTAGTAAAATAAAAAGTCTGGCTAAAATTGCCCAGCAGCTGGGCTACTCGGTTGACAGCATCGATTATTCAGATATTACTGACCCTGATGCCAGGGTTGAGCGGTTAGTCAATATAGTAAAGGATGAAGAAGATGACTTTTTACTTGTGGGATCGAGTATGGGTGGCTATGTCTCACTGGTCGCTGCAGAGCAGGTAA
>CALCSG010000040.1 GCA_937894085.1 uncultured Gammaproteobacteria bacterium
TTAATACGAGAAATAAATTAATAAATTCGCTTGTTTTAAAATGACATGTCACTTACGATAAAAATATATAGAGTAACATCTGACCCTGAAACAAACAAAGCCTGCTTTTTAGCGGGCTTTTTTATGCCCACATGAAAATATCAGAACATTTCAACAGAGAAGAATTCACTTGCTCTTGTGGCTGTGAATTTAACACTGTAGACGCTGAATTATTGAGAGTGTTAGAGCAGGTTAGAACGCATTACGACCAGCCAGTTACTATAAATTCTGCTTGCAGGTGTTTAGAACATAACCGAGCTATAGGATCAACTGATACGAGCCAGCACGTCAATGGCAAGGCGGCGGATATCAAAATTAAGAGTGTCAGTTCTATCGGTATATACCATTATCTAAATAATTTATATCCTGATTGTTTTGGTATAGGGATTTACGATAGCTTTTTACATATCGATGTCAGAGACGACAAAGGGAGATGGGATAACAGAACATGAGTATATTTTCATTTCTTCAAGCTGCTATAACTCCGGTAACTACTCTGATTGATGAATTACACACTTCAGATGAAGAACGCGAACAAATCAGGTTAGAGTTTTATAAGCTTCAATTCACTGTTTTTGAAAAAACAATGGATTATGAGAAGCAATTACTTAAAAGCAAAGCAGATATTATTACAGCAGAGGCAACCGGTAGTTCATGGATTCAAAAATCATGGCGTCCTATCACAATGCTTACATTTTTAGTATTAGTGGTACTGGATAGTTTCGGAGTGTTAGCAAGTCCATTGGCTGATGAAGCCTGGACACTCTTACAGATCGGTTTAGGTGGTTACATTACAGGCCGAAGTTTAGAAAAAATAACTCCGAAAATTTCAGACGCGTTAAGAAAATGATTACTGATTTCATCACCTGGACGATTGAAAATCCATTCCAGTTTTTTATATTACTGTTTATCCAATATGTAGTTCTATTCAAAATTTATTATCGAGTAGTCGGTACATGGGTAGAAAAACCGGTGCGATTAATCGGTTTATTTATATTCATTCCTCAGGACTGGTGGATGAATATAATTCTGTCTGTTTTATTCTGGGATTTGCCAGGCTCAAAAGGTGAGCTGGTAACAGGCCGGATGCAGCGATATAAAAAACAATATTCATGGAGTTTGTATAATGATATGGGATACCGAGAAAGATTTAGATTTAGATTTGCTTTAGTTTTATGCGAGCATTTAAATAAACATGATCCTGAGCACTGTTAAAACAATGAGTAGACCAGTTAACGATATGGGGCTGATATGGATGGATCACTAATTGCAGAGCATGGAGGCGATGTGGTGCATATTTTAATAGTTATGCTTGGAACCATGGGAGCTATTGTCATCACCTTGATCGGATGGTCTATAGCGCAAGTACTAAAAAGACTTGTCGGTATTGAGAGTGCAGTACTCCATACGAATGCAACGATAACAATCATACGAGATGACATTGAAGAGGAGATATCTTTAGTAAAAGCTCAATTATCGGACTTACAAGGAAGAGTAACCGCAACAGAAACTTCCATCAGGATTTATCATGGTAATGATAGACGCTCAAGTGGCCTAACCACAGAATAAAACAGATAGAGGTTATATAGCTAATGGCTCAATTATTAATTTTTCAGCGCGATAACACCCACTCCGATCCTGTGATTAATGAGCAGGATTGTTACAAAACGGGTGATGTCATAGTGGTAGCTGATGATAGTCATGTGTTTAGTTCAGCCGAACATCAGCAGCCGTTTAAAGTTGTGTCTGTCGCAGGTACAAAGGCTGATTATGACTACTTAACTGATCCAGCTCCTGCGACGATACGGGATAAATACCCTCGTTCAATGTTGCAAATCAAACGCCTGCAAACAGCAATGATAAAAACTGTACGAGCAGACGGAAACAGGCGCAGAAAATACACAGCAGACAATATCGGTAGTGCTGAGATTAAAATTATAGGAGGCGTTTAAATGCCATTAACAATTGATACACCTACAGTAGTCAATCAAACAATTGACACTCTGGAAATAAACAGTTTCGCAGTGGATATTGAAGGACAAGCTATTCATATCGCATACGATGAAGGCTATATGCAAACCGGTGCTTTTGTCGAAGTGACTAAGGATAAAATGCTAACCCTCACGGGTTTAGAGTTTATGACTGCTCTGGGCGAGGCTGATGCGGCACAAACAGGATCAACCTACGGAGACTTAAAAACAGCATTATACGCTCGACTGATTGCAGCAACAGGGTTGACCGGGACTGTTAGTTAATAATGGCGACAGCAAAATTAACAGCGGTAAGGACAGCAGCGGCATGGATAGCAAATCAAACGGCTATGGAGGCGTTGTACGGTATTGATAATTACTATACAACACTAACGTCTGCACTAGCCGCATTACCGGCTAGTTTAGTAATAGCAGGCGAGCAATGGACAATTGACTGCTATAATGATTGGCCTAGTGGGCTGCCAGAGTCAAAATTAAGTTTGACTAATTCTGCGGATTCTACTAGGTATGTAGTAATTCAAACCCTTTTAAATGAGAGACACGGAGGTATACAAAATAGTGGTTTCTGGTTGTATATATCAACAGCATGGGGATCAACTATAAATTTTACCAGCCAATATCTTGTGCTTGACGGTGTTGAAATAGACCATTCTGCTAGTAGCGGTGACGGTTATTATAAATTCGGCAATAATCAGGTAATCAAAAATAATATACTATCTGCAACAGGTAGTTCAACTAGTCGGTTAATTCGGCACACGGCACAAGGATCAAAATTTTATAAAAATCTGGTTATCGGAAACGCTAGTAAAACAACTGGTATCTGGTCGGAAAATTATTATAAAAATAACATATTTTACAACAATGTTATTACCGGATTTAGCGGTGAGGGGCTAGAAGAAGATAATGCTGCCAGCGCACAAAATATATATATTAATAATGTTGCATATAATAATGGAACAGATTTCGGTGGTACGGGCACATATAACGCGAGCAGCAGCAATAATGCGTCCGGGGATTCAACCGCATCTACTCTTAGTATAGGCACAGTAACAGGAGTAGTTTCTGGAGATTTTGAGAGTGCAACAGACTTTCATTTGGCGATTGGGTCTAGTTTGATTGGTGAAGGGTTGAACCTTTATAGTGATTTCCAAACTGACATCGATGGGGATACCTGGCCCAGTTCAGGCGCATGGGATATTGGTGCTGATTACTATGTTGCGGCAGGTGGTAGTACAGTAGAAGCAAGTTTTACAAGCTCATCATCATCAAGCTACATAGGACAGTTAAAACATAATTCAATCTTTGATTCAGTATCGGATTCGATTAGCGCATATAACGGCACATTAAAACAATACGGTTTATTTAATTCAGACAGTGTTTCAGGGTCGAGCTATAACAGCAGGGTTATTCAATCAGGGTTATTCTCAAGTGCCGTAAGCTCAGGCAATTCATACACAGGACAGATCAAGCAATATGGATTATTAAATTCAGTTGCTGTTAGTTCAGTTACATTTAACGGCTCATTAAGTAATAATTTAACCGGGGCTTTTGCGAGTGCTGCAAGCTCAACGGCTGTATATAACGGTCAGTTAGTTCACTCTGGTTTATTTAATTCTGTAAGCTCAAGTTCAGCAAGTTTTAATGGTTCGCTGAATGGAGTGTTTACGGGAGAATTTAGCAGTTATTCAGTAAGTGCGGCAAGCTATCAAGGCAATTTAAAACAGTACGGATTATATAGTTCAGGGTCTACAAGCTCTATATTATTCAACGGGAAAACTGTTTTTTATGGATCGTTTGATTCAGTTTCTAGTAGTTCAGCATCATTCACAGGATCGTTAGATAGTTCAAAACATGGATTATTTAACAGTGTTTCATTAAGTAGTTTTGCAGCAACGTCTAAGCAGGTTTTATATAGTGTTTTTAATAGCTCGTCATCGAGTCTTGTTACGTTCGTTCCAGAGAGCGCACACACAACAGCACCAGCAAAAAGGACAATCAATGTCAATCAATCAAACAGAGTCATTACATCATCAACAAACAATCGGACTATAACGGTAAACTAATATGAGTTATTCAGACTACACAGAAAACGCGGTACAGGATCATATCCATGGCGGGACAGCATTTACGCAACCAGCAGCACAGTATTTAGCATTGTTTAGCATTGCTCCTACTGACGCAGGCGGCGGAACAGAGTTAACCGGGTCAGGCTATGCCAGGCAATCAATTACTTTCAGTGCTTCAAGTGGTGGTATAGCAGCTAATACTAATACAGTGACATTCACGGCATCCGGTGGTGACTGGTCAGCGGCAGTTCATGGCGCAGTATTTGACGCATTGACAGCAGGTAATATGTTAGAGCATAACGCGGTTACAAGTGTAACTGTGCTAGATGGTTCTGACCTGGTTTATGCTGCCGGTACAATTACCAGTGCGCTTGATTAATGAAGTACAAGGCCCCAACAATATCAAAGGACTATACGATAGAGTGGTCTGGTGATTTGCCAACAGGCGTTACTGTCTCTGCATGTGTATGGACTCTTGAGGATGGATTGACAGAGGATAGCTCGACAGTTAGCGGAACCGAGTCAACTATTGATATCAGTGGTGGTGTATCTGGTAGGACATATGAAGTCGAAGCAAGCGCAACAGGGTCAGACTCTGAAACTTATGAGCAGGTGTTTTATATTCGATGCGGATTGAATATTAACTAATGCCGTACTCTCCTCCCGTGCACAGTATCAAGCAGTCAGAACAAAGCAGGTTGCAAGGTCAGAAGGAATACAACAGAACTAAGCGAGAGAATCAAAGCTTTTATTCTAGTAGTCAATGGACCAAAGCAAGTAAGCAATACAGGAAAGCAAATCCTTTGTGTGTTATGTGTAATGGCAAAGGCATAACAACTCCAGCACAGTGTGTAGATCATATCAAGCCTATAAAATACGGCGGCGATCCATTTAGTCACGATAATTTAAGAAGTTTATGTAACATGCATCATGCTCAAGTAACAGTAGAGCAAAACGAGAAGTATAATAAATAAGGGGTAGGGTGGGTCACTTTTCTACAACCTGTTGATAAAAAGAG
>CALCSG010000041.1 GCA_937894085.1 uncultured Gammaproteobacteria bacterium
GTGTTGGCGGAGTGGACGGGACTCGAACCCGCGACCCCCGGCGTGACAGGCCGGTATTCTAACCAACTGAACTACCACTCCTAAATGGTGGGTGCTGAGGGGATCGAACCCCCGACCCTCGCCTTGTAAGGGCGATGCTCTCCCAGCTGAGCTAAGCACCCATATCTGTGGTAACGAAGGCGCGCTAGTTTACAGCGTCTTTCAAAGCTTTACCAGCTTTAAATGCTGGAACTTTAGATGCTTTTATCTGAATAGTTTCTCCAGTACGAGGGTTACGACCCTGACGAGCTTCACGCTTGCGAACTAAAAAGGTTCCAAAGCCAACCACTGTGACCTGGTCACCTGATTTAAGCGCTTCTGTTACTGCCGCAATAACACCGTCAACAGCACGAGCCGAGTCAGCTTTACTTAAGTCTGCGGCACTTGCCACTGCTTCAATAAGTTCAGATTTATTCATTCGTTTTATCCGTTAGTTAATTGAAAATTATTTTTGTCAATTTTTGAGTTGCGATAATTTAAGCTATAACTAAATTAAATTCAATCATCATATTTGCTTAAACTTCCTTTTTTACCACCCTCTCTCTTGAGGAGCGAATTTATACCAATAGCCGGCTAAAGGGTCAACCTAAAATAACCGAAAAGAGCATTATTTTTTCAGTTATTGAAGGTTTCCAGCTTACAGGTCTATTTAATGAGCACGAATACCCGAAGATTTCTTTGATTTAGCCTTTACTTTAGTTTCTTCTGGCTTTGGCTCATCTGTTTCTTCAATCGCCGTAGGTTGGTGCGCCAGAGCAATTTCAAACACCTGATCTATCCACCTAACCGGTATTACCTTAATCTTATCGATAATATTTTGAGGAATTTCAGCCAGGTCTTTTTCATTCTCTTCAGGAATTATTACCGTGGTAATTCCTCCCCGATGTGCCGCCAATAACTTTTCTTTCAAACCACCAATAGGCAATACTTCACCACGCAGGGTAATTTCACCTGTCATAGCGACTTCAGCTTTAACCGGAATGCCGGTTAGGGCGGAGACCAGAGCAGTACACATAGCACCACCGGCACTTGGTCCATCTTTGGGTGTAGCACCTTCAGGAACGTGAATATGAATATCCACTTTTTCATTAAAATCAGATTTGAGCCCCAGCATATTCGCTCTGCTACGCACAACTGTCAGTGCCGCCTGAATAGATTCCTTCATCACATCACCTAATTGTCCGGTATAAATAAATTTACCTTTACCCGGTACAATAGCTGACTCAATCGTTAATAGCTCACCACCCACTTCTGTCCAGGCAAGGCCGGTTACCTGACCAACCTGATCTTTTTCTTCAGCAATGCCGAATCTAAATCGTTTTACACCCAGATATTTCTCAATATTGGTCGAAGATATAGTGGTTTTTTCATCACCAGGGTTGAGTAAAATATCTTTAACAACCTTCCGACAAATTTTAGATATCTCACGTTCAAGATTACGTACACCTGCTTCACGGGTATATCGCTGAATTATTTCTCTTACAGCGTCCTCTTCAATCGCTATTTCGCTCTCTTTTAAACCATTTTCCTTGATTTGCTTGGGCATTAAATACTTAAGAGCAATATTAAGCTTTTCATCTTCTGTATACCCTGGAATTCTAATGACTTCCATACGATCCAGTAACGGACCCGGAATATTCATTGAATTGGAGGTGGCCACAAACATAACGTCTGAAAGATCAAAATCAACTTCCATATAATGATCGTTAAAACTGCTGTTTTGTTCAGGATCCAGCACTTCTAATAATGCAGAAGCCGGATCTCCACGAAAATCCATCGCCATTTTATCAATTTCATCCAGCAAAAAGAGAGGATTTCTAACTTTAATCTTGGATAAGTTCTGAATGATTTTACCGGGCATAGAGCCGATATACGTCCGACGATGGCCTCTTATTTCAGATTCATCTCTGACTCCACCAAGCGACATACGTACAAATTTACGATTCGTAGCCCTGGCGATAGATCGACCTAGCGACGTCTTACCGACACCTGGAGGACCAACCAGACATAGAATGGGGCCCTTTAGCTTTCTAACCCGTTGCTGAACTGCGAGGTATTCCAGAATTCGTTCTTTGACTTTATCCAGACCATAGTGATCTGCCTCAAGAACATCTTCTGCGGCCGCTAAATCGCGTCTAATTTTAGATTTTTTCTTCCAGGGAACGCTGACCAACCAGTCAATATAATTGCGTACAACGGTAGCTTCAGCAGACATCGGAGACATCATCTTAAGTTTATTCAACTCAGACTCTGCTTTTTCTCTGGCTTCTCCCACCATGCCAGAAGTTTCTATTTTATTCTGTAAATCATCTACTTCGTTGGGTACTTCATCCATCTCGCCCAATTCTTTCTGAATGGCTTTCATTTGCTCATTCAGGTAATACTCACGCTGACTCTTCTCCATTTGCTGCTTTACGCGACCACGAATGCGTTTTTCTATATGCATCAGGTCAATCTCACCTTCAATTTTGCTCATAATATGCTCAAGACGCAGACGAGGATCTCGAATTTCAAGAATCTCCTGTTTTTCATCAAGCTTTAAGGACATGTGAGCAGAAATTGTATCGGCCAGACGACTAGGATCATCTATCCCAGACAGAGAAGTCAGAATTTCCGGTGGTACTTTTTTATTCAGCTTAACGTATTGACCGAACAGGTTCAGAACTGAACGTACCAGCACTTCTGCCTCTCTTTCATCAATAGCCGCTGCTTTTTCAAGGTTTTTTACTGAAGCTGAGAAATATTCATTTGTCTCCAGTAAACTGTCAACGATCACACGCTCGCCACCTTCAACCAGAACCTTAATTGTGCCATCTGGTAATTTAAGCATTTGCAAAATAGTAGAGAGAGTCCCTATGTTATACAGATCTTCCTGTGCGGGATCGTCAACTTCTGCATTTTTCTGTGCGAGTAACAGGATTTTTTTATTATCCTGCATAGCGGCGTCCAGCGCTTCAATTGATTTTTCACGCCCGACAAACAGCGGAATAACCATGTGAGGATACACCACAACGTCACGTAACGGTAAAACCGGTACAAGCAATGGACTGTTTTCACTCAGCAGTGGAGTATTTTCCTGATCAGACATAATCGCCTCAATAGTTTATGATAGAGCAATAAGTGGGGGGTGGAAGATATATTTCAACCCCCCTGTTTCTGTATCTAAAGCAAGAAATAAAAGTAGTTACGAAGCCTGATCTGACGCGGCTCGTTGCATTTCCCCACCTTCATACAGAATATACGGCTGTGCATCACCCTCTATGACGGCAGCATCTACTACAACTTTACTGACATTTTCCATGGCTGGCAAATCGTACATAATATCCAGCAAGGTATTTTCCAGAATAGTTCTTAAACCTCGAGCACCCGTTTTGCGATGCATCGCTTTGATTGCGACAGCTTTCAGTGAGTCTGGTCTGAATTCAATTTCACAGCCTTCGATTTCAAACATTTTCTGATATTGCTTGGTAATCGCATTTTTAGGTTCAGTTAAAATTTTAATTAGAGCTTCTTCATCCAGTTCTTCCAGCGTAGTTACCACCGGTAAACGACCTATAAATTCAGGAATTAACCCGTATTTAATCAAATCTTCGGGTTCTACATCGGCAATTACTTCACCAAACTGACTATCTTCGTCTTTAGTTTTAACATCGGCTGAAAAACCAATTCCACCTTTTTGGGAACGATCTTTTATCACTTTATCCAGGCCGGCAAAAGCGCCTCCACAGATAAATAGAATTTTACTGGTATCTACCTGTAAAAACTCCTGCTGCGGATGTTTACGTCCACCCTGAGGAGGAACGGAAGCAATTGTACCCTCAATGAGCTTTAACAGAGCCTGTTGGACGCCCTCACCTGAAACATCACGGGTAATCGAAGGGTTATCTGATTTACGAGAAATTTTGTCAATTTCATCGATATAAACTATCCCTGTTTGAGCCTTCTCAACGTCGTAATCGCATTTTTGCAAAAGCTTTTGAATAATGTTTTCAACATCTTCACCGACATAACCAGCTTCAGTCAATGTCGTTGCATCAGCAATAGTAAAAGGTACATTAAGAATTCTGGCCAGAGTTTCTGCCAGTAAGGTTTTACCAGAACCTGTCGGACCAATTAACAGGATATTTGATTTAGACAGCTCAATATCATCTTTAACATGTCCAACTTCAAGACGTTTGTAGTGATTATAAACAGCTACCGATAGTACTTTTTTAGCCTTTGGCTGGCCAATAACGTAATCATCGAGTACTTTATTTATTTCATGAGGAATGGGTAATTTGCTATCGCCCGAATCATTCTGCTCCTGAATCTCTTCACGAATGATGTCATTACAGAGATCAACACATTCATCACAGATAAAAACTGATGGACCTGCGATGAGCTTTTTTACCTCATGCTGGCTTTTACCGCAAAATGAACAATATAATAATTTTTCATCTTTGCCTTTGGTCTTATCGTCACTCATTGTTTAATCCACTAAAAATTCTATAGGGTTTATCTTATTAGACCATTGCTAATATCACAACCATAAAGTAAAAGAGGTTTATAGCTAAGCAGTCTCTTCAGATGTTTCGGCACGTGAATTTAAAACTTTATCAATTAAACCATATTCAACAGATTCATCGGCACTCATAAAGTTATCTCTGTCAGTATCCTGAGAAAGCTCATCTTCTTCCTTACCACAATGTTTAGCAAGAATCTTATTAAGTCTTGAGCGGGTAGACAATATTTCTTTAGCATGAATTTCAAAATCGGTGGCCTGACCCTGAAAACCACCCAATGGCTGATGTATCATCACACGTGAGTGATTCAGCCCGAATCGTTTGCCCGCAGCTCCACCTGCTAACAATACGGCACCCATACTGGCTGCCTGTCCGATACATAGAGTACTGACATCCGGTTTAATAAATTGCATGGTGTCATAGATAGCAAGGCCCGCTGAAACCACGCCTCCCGGGCTATTTATATACAGTGAAATATCTTTATCAGGATTTTCAGATTCCAGAAACAGTAACTGGGCCACAATTAAATTAGCCATATGGTCTTCAATCTGACCAACTACAAAAATAACTCGCTCTTTGAGTAGTCTGGAATAAATATCATACGCTCGCTCACCTCTGGCAGATTGCTCTACAACCATTGGTACCAGGTTAGCCTGTGGGTTAAACATTGAATTAATATCCTGACCTGTATAAATTTGACTCACCTGATTTTCTCCTGCAACGCAAACCGCTTAGTCTGGTTACTTAGATTGATTATTCATTAGCTCATCAAAGTTGGTTTTCTTATCTGAGACAGTTGCCTTATCTAATATATGGTCAACAACCTGATCTTCAAGCACCATTGCTTCGAGACCTGAGCGTGCTTCCTTATTTTTGGTGTAATAATCAAGCACCTGTTGGGGATGCTCATAAGAAGCAGCCATTTCCTGCAAAGTACTGTCAAGTCGAGATGGATCCAGCTTAATTTCTTCGATTCTAATTAACTCGCCCACTAACAGACCAAGCTGAACGCGTTTTTTACCTTCAGCTTCAAAAAGGTCATCCGGAAAATTACTGGTATCCATTTTCTCTGCGCCCTGCCCCATATTCTGGGCCATTTGCTTTTTCAGGTTTTGAATTTCACCGCTAACCATGGCTTTTGGTGCCATCACGTCATTTTTTTCTAACAGAGCAGCCATCACTATATTTTTCAAATTGACTTTGATTTTCTGTGCAAGCTCTTTTTCCATATTCTGCCTGATATCCTGCTTGAATGTATCCAGACTGCCATCTTCAACACCAAATGACTTGACCAGTTCTTCATTTAATTCTGGAATAACACCTTCAGATACTTTAGTAACATTTAACTTGAATTGTGCAGTTTTTCCAGCAACTTCCTTGCCATGGTAATCTTCTGGAAAGTGAACATCGATCGTTTTCTCTTCATCTTTTGACATACCGAGCAAACCACCTTCAAATTCTTTAAGCATCTGACCTGAACCAATTTCAACTGTCATGTCTTTGCCGGTTCCACCAGAGAATGTCTCTCCATCAATCGAACCTTCGAAATCACATACAACCTGATCAGCTTCAGCGGCTGCACGATCAATTTCTTTCCACTCTTTACGCTGTTCAGTTAATTTTTTGATCATGCTATCCAGGTCATCATCAGAAATTTCAGCAACAGGTCTTTCTATCTCAATAGAATCAAGCTCAATAGAAGTAATTTCAGGATAAACCTCAAAAGTGGCGCTATAGGTTATGCCATCTTTATCATTATCATCACTAACTGGCTGAATTTCAGGCATGCCTGCAGGTCGTAGATTCTCCTGCACAACAGCTTCATGATAGGTGGACTCAATAACATCACCTATCACTTCCTGTCTGATTTGAGCACCATAAGCCTGCTTAACAACACTAACAGGCACTTTACCCGGACGAAAACCATCCATCTTAACCGTTTTACTCAGTTTCTTTAGCTTCTGGTCAATCGCTATCGCAATCTTGTCGGAGGGAACCTGAACAGTTAATTTGCGTTGCAGCCCTTCCAGGGATTCTATAGATACTTGCATGATGAAAACTCGTGAAATATTGTGTTGGGGATTAAAAAAATGGTGCGAAAGGAGAGACTTGAACTCTCACGGGTTACCCCACTGGTACCTAAAACCAGCGCGTCTACCAATTCCGCCACTCTCGCATATGACTTTTTTATGATGTTGATAAAGCAGTTAACTTGCTTACCTTTTATTCCGAATAACAGACAGTTTCTACTGCCTCTGCTTCCTTAGAGGAAGCTTTACGAACCTGTTTTTATTGAATATTTCAAACATAAACAGGCACTTATATATGGGGTGGACGATGGGGCTTGAACCCACGACAACCGGAATCACAATCCGGGACTCTACCAACTGAGCTACGCCCACCATAACAAAATGGCGCGCCCGGCAGGATTCGAACCTGCAACCCTCGGCTTAGAAGGCCGATGCTCTATCCTGATGAGCTACGGGCGCGATAAT
>CALCSG010000042.1 GCA_937894085.1 uncultured Gammaproteobacteria bacterium
TTATCACAGCAGCCTCAAGATGACCCTTATCATCCTGCCGGGCACGCCTGGCTATTTCTATTTCTTCATCAAGTTCAGGGTAGTCCAGCAGACATTTAAATAAGAAGCGGTCCAGTAAAGCTTCCGGTAATGGATAGGTTCCAAATTGCTCCAGTGGATTCTGGGTCGCCAGCACCATAAAAAATTCTGGCAACTGGTGAGTATGATTACCCACACTGACCTGTTGCTCGGCCATCGCTTCTAACAATGCCGACTGTACTTTAGGCGGTGCACGATTGAGTTCATCTGCCAGCACAATCTGACTAAATACAGGGCCGGGGATAAAGTTAAAACTTCCATCCTGAGCCTGATAAATTTCACTGCCCGTCAAGTCAGACGGCATCAGGTCGGGGGTAAACTGAATGCGATGATAGTCAGCCTCTATTCCGGTGGCTAGCGCATGAACAGCAGTTGTTTTAGCCAGTCCTGGAGGCCCTTCCAGTAAAACATGGCCACCGGCCAGAGTTGCGATAATCAGCCTTTCGAGCAATTCTTTCTGGCCGACGATTATCGATTCTAATTGTTGATGTAATTTATTTAGTGCCAACGTCATTTTTTATATTCATTGAGGTTTTACAGACCTTAAAGCCTGAACCTGAAAAACGCAATTGAATCATACCCGGTTTATACATTCGATAAAAAAACTTTAAATAATTCGACTTTAAGCTTATCAACCCTTCCAAAATCGCATCGAACCACGTAAATTCAGCTCAACTTTATATCAAACTGGAATACCCCTTTATGCGCTGGCGCAATAATCGACAAAGTAACAATGTAGAAGATAGACGCGGAATGAGCTCACCTCGTATGGGCGGCTCAGGTGGCGGCGGACTACTGCGACTTTTACCCATGGCATTTCGCCTGCTCGGATTTAAAGGAACTGTGATCGCGGTTATTGGCCTTCTAGGCTATGGATATTTTACCGGTGACCTTAGTCAGCTTTTAGGTGGAGCCACATTGTCAGGAGCTCAGACTGCTCCGTCAACTCAGGTAGTGAAACAGACCAACGAAGAAAAGGAACTCGCCAAATTTGTCTCAGTAATACTCGCCGATACCGAAGACACCTGGGGATTACTGTTTAAAAATATGGGCAAACAATATCAGCAGCCGCGTCTCGTATTATTCCGCAAAGCCGTTAAAACAGCCTGTGGCATGGGCTCTGCCCAAATGGGACCTTTCTACTGCCCCGGCGATCAAAAAGTTTATATTGATTTAAATTTTTATGATGACCTGAAAAACCGACATGGAGCGCCCGGCGACTTTGCCCAGGCTTATGTTATCGCACATGAAATCGGTCACCATGTACAGACCATTACCGGTATTTCCGCCAAGGTACAACAAGCCAAAGAAAATCAAAGCCAGAAAGTTGCTAACAGTTTATCGGTAAAACAGGAATTGCAGGCAGACTGTTACGCTGGAATCTGGGCACATCACGCTAACCGTTCCAGACAGATTCTCGAATCAGGTGATATTGAGGAAGGCCTGACAGCCGCCAGTGCAATTGGAGATGACCGCCTGCAAAAACAGGCTAAAGGTTATGTTACCCCTGATTCTTTTACACATGGCAGTTCTCAACAACGGGTGAAATGGTTTAAAACCGGTCTCGAAAAAGGCACGCTACAAGCCTGTGACACCTTTTCTACCAAGTCTCTATGACCGGACTAAATTTAACCTGTTTACGATCGATATCGGCCAGTGAAACAGAAAACGTCATACCGGCATGCTCTTAGCCGGTATCCATTTGGAAGATTGTGCTGACTGTACAATAGATTCCATCCTCAGGTCCGTTGTCATTACTTCCCTGTAGCACTTCTAGTACTATAAATATGCAGGTTGTAGTAGTGCATGGATAAGCACCTTTAACCTGACCAATTGACGCAATGACGATACTTATTAGCTCAAAACTGATGAAAAACTAAAAACTGTGGTGAGTCTCCTTACACTGCCCTATTTAATCATTACCCCGGGTTTAAAGCCTGACTTCCCATCTCATGGGTAAGAGCTCCCCTCCTAAAACACCTTTTAAACTCTCAATGCCATACCTTATCCAGAAAAACACACTATGGATTGCTCTCTGTAAACAGGGTCTCTATACTTTTAAGTCTTTTTCTGAACATATCAGAATGATAAATGAAAACTATTCGCTATCTTTTAATAACCCTGATTGCTTTTTCCCTTCCAGTAATCCTGTTGAACTATGACAGATTTGAATTTCCGCTGATCTGGAAAAACCCTGAACCTGAGCAAAAAGAACTCAGCCAACTTGAGCAAAACAAAAAAGAACTCGATGAGGGGCTTGAAGCTTTCAAGCAATATTATGATGAAGAATTCAAGGCATATAAAAAAGATATCTTAACGCAGTGGGGAGAATTCATAGATGCACCACCATCGGTTTGGGTGAGTTATGAGAAGTCGGATAATATTCGTCGTACTGTCGATTATAAAACTGGCCAGGTACAGGTTGAGATGATCGTTAACAAAGGTACCAGCATTGACCAGGTAAAAGGAGAGCTCGATAAAGCAGTGTATCGCTTAATGAACACAACCGAAAAAGAGGCTTATAAAACAGATGTAGTCGCTAACAGGGTGGAGCAGAGATTGACCAGGTTTGGAAATATTTTGCAAAAAGGAGAAATGAGTAATGAGCGCCTTTTTTCAATGAATGATTATATCTCATTAAAAATAAATCACGACGGTTACCTTAAAGTCTGGTCCAAAGCTGGAAATGTCGCAGTATCAAATGTCTTTGCATCAGCAAAACAGGATAAAGATATCGTTCGTGTATCTTTTAAAATTCCTCATTCGATTCACAGAAAGGCAGTGAAATATGCTGATGTAGTAACAACTGCAGCAGAAAAAGAAAGAATAAACGATGAATTAATCTATGCCATCATGGAAACCGAAAGCAGTTTCAATCCTATGGCTAAATCACATATTCCAGCTTATGGGTTAATGCAAATTGTGCCCCATACTGCGAGCAAAGATGCTACCAGTTACTTATATGGCAAAGCTAAAATTTTAGCCCCGTCTTTTCTTTACAAGCCAAAAAATAACGTAACTATTGGCGCTGCCTATTTGCACGTGCTGCTATATAAATATATGCGTAAAGTTAAAAATACAGAAAGTCGTATGTATTGCGCTATAGCCGCTTACAACACGGGTGCATCAAATGTCGCAAAAGCCTTTATAAATCGAGCAAGCTTTACGCAGGCAGTTGCAGAAATTAACAAACTTTCATCACGAGAAGTTTATGAGAAATTAAAAAAATTTCTTCCCCGAAAAGAATCACGGACTTATGTTGAGAAAGTTGCCAAACGGATGAAAAAGTATCTGTAATTTATGCTGATGAAAATTACTATGACTGGAATTGAGGATCGACAATTAGATTTTGATATAAATGGCACTGTATGAAAATCATGTAAAACTTCTAAATACCGAAACTACCGTCATTCCGGCATGTTTTTAGCCGGAATCCATTACAGATATGGCACTTTTTATAGTTTTAACTTCGTTATTAATGGATTC
>CALCSG010000043.1 GCA_937894085.1 uncultured Gammaproteobacteria bacterium
GACTTCCATAAAACTGAAAAGCCAGGCGTCAAAGAGACGCACAAAACAAGTTCAGCAGATGACATTTTTAGCCGAATTAAAAATCTTGTCAAACAGCAAAATGTCACCAAATCTATCATTCTCAATACCTGTATTAATGGCTTATTTGAAGATTTTTCGATGAGTAAAGTCAGTTTATTGCTACTTTCACAGGATAAACATAAACTGCATAACCGCATGTCCAGAGGCATTCCAAAAGAAGCTGCTTTTAATCAATATCAAATTGAAACATCGAAAGCCGGTCTATTAAAAATCTTACTCAATAAACCGCAGGCTATCTGGATAAATGAAACAAGTTTAAAAAAATATCATAAAATCATACCTGCCAGTTTATTAGCGAGCATAATGACAACCGATTTTCTCGCTATGTCACTTTTTATTGGCGAAAAGCCAATTGGCATCATCTATGCTGACCGCACTGAAACTACTGATAAGCTTGATGAAAAGGCATTTACTCAATTCAAACAACTAATTAGCTTAACCAGTAAAGTTTTGACTGTTATATCTAAAAGATAACAGACTTAACTTTTGACAAATCTGCTATCTGTATTCTTCATACATGGTATCGTTTATGAATTCCCTGTCATTAACAGGGTCTCATTACATATAAATATCTCAATATAATGGAATTTGATTTTCTACAAATTAGCGCCTTATTAATCCTCGGATATATCGCCGGCATTATTAACACACTTGCAGGTGGCGGCTCAAATCTGACCTTACCAGCATTAATGGTGATGGGTTTACCTGCGGATATTGCTAACGCCACTAATAGAGTAGGCATTTTTCTACAAACAATCTGGGGAGCCAAGGCGTTTCATGGGCATGGAGAGCTCCCTCTACATGATGTTAAAGGCATTTTCATCCCTTTATCGCTAGGTGGTATTTTAGGAGCATTGGCGGCTTCTTACGTGCCTGTTTCTTTTTTAAAGCCGGTATTGTTAACCACCATGATTAGCATGTCCTTAATTATTTTAATTAAACCATCCGTAATCATGCCTGAACCTGGCACCATTCCAAACAGGGTTATCAACTCACCCTCTTCCTGGTTCATGTTATTTTTTTCTGGACTGTATGGTAGTTTTGTACAGGCAGGTGTCGGATTTGTATTAATCATCGCATTAGCAGGATCTTTACGTTATGACCTGATCAAATCAAACGCACTGAAATTGCTGTGCACTCTCGGATTTACCAGCATCGCGTTAGTTATATTTATATTACGCGATCAGATTGCCTGGATTCCCGGATTGATTTTAGCCTCAACGATGATGATTGGCGCTCACCATGGCGTAAAATTAGCCATCAAAGCCAAAGCTAATACCTTGAAATGGTTTTTATTTATTATGACCATTTGTGGTAGTGCTGCTGCTTTTTATTTTTAGGTGTAAATTTAAACGGCTAAAACTACTTTATTACGCCCACTTTCCTTAGCTTGATACAGCGCCTTATCTGCTTCACTAATTAAATCAACCTTCGGATTAGAAGCATCAAAAACTGAAATTCCAAAGCTGGCAGAAACAGGGTGAAACTGTATTTCATCGATTTGCAGTTTCATTATTTTCAACCGAATATTATTGGCAAGTTCTCTGGCTTGATCACCGCCAGTTTCTGGCAACAATAAAAGAAACTCCTCACCGCCATAACGCCCACAACTATCTGACTCTCTTAAAGAATGTTTAAGTATATCGGTAATGGCATGTATGACCTTATCTCCTGCAGGGTGTCCGTATGTATCATTTATATCCTTAAATAGATCTATATCCAGCATAACGACAGATAAATTATGCCCATAGCGTTGAGCCGTTTTAGACATAATACTGAGACGATCAATCGAGGTGTTATGGTTCAATAAACCTGTCATGCTGTCACGTAAAGCCATTTCACTGAGTAATTTATTTCTCAGTTCTAGTTCGCGTGTACGTACTGACACCTTGGTTTCAAGTCCTTCATTTAACTGTCTCAAATAATCATTGGCGACCTGTTTAGCAAACTCCTTGTCTTTATGAAGTTGTTTGACATTATGCATCAATACATAGCCTAATATTAAAATTTCAATCAAGGATGCTATTTGCATGGAATTATGCGTATAGAAGTTTCTCTCAATCAATCCGAAATAAACCATACCGGCAAAAAAAACACCGAGCAGGAATATTCCCCAGGCCAACAGAAAAAACCGGGCCGGTTTATAACCCTGTTTAATCGCTATAATATTAGATATCAATACGACTGGTGGTAATAAAATACCGGCAAAAGCTGCCATTTTGACTGCTGTTGAAAATTCCCCGAATATACTCATCAGCATGCTGAAAAGGCCTAGCCCGATCATAAAGTTGTAAAAATACTTGAAGCGATTCTGCTTTTGCCAGACTCGTAGAAAAACACCACAGAAAATAAACCCGCATACCACCACAAAACCGATGGATGATGAATTAATACGATTAGTCCATTGATTTAAATCTGACCACAAATATTGATAACCAAAGCCATTTAAAGATATCTGAAAAAATAGAAAACTAAAGAGATACAAGGCATACGACAGGAATAATATATCTCGCAACAGCAGATAAGCAACTGTAGCAGCTAACATCAAAATCAACATCACCCCGTAGTAGAAGCCATAGGTTAAGCCAGATGTATCGGCGAATTCTATAAACTCAGATGAGGATTGCAATGACAGTGGAATTTGTACAGAACCCCCGGTCTTTAATCGAAAGTAATAGACTTGAGTTTCTCCGGCAAGCTGATCCAGCTGGAATAAAAAATTGCGAAATTTTATTTCTCTTTGAGAAAAGGGAACAGTATCACCCGTGTCACTTTGAATAAAACCACCCTGTCTATCTTCTTTAAAAAATGTGACTTCATCTAATAGTGGATATTCCAGATGTAACAGGATTTTATCAGCCGTAGCAGCATCTATTTTTAGCGTAAATTTTAACCAGTAGGTGGATTTGCTGAAACCAAAACTATTGCCTGTTTCTGATAATAATCTAAACCCCGGAGGATCAACAGCAGTGTTGATCTCATCAAATGTTAATTTGTGGTCAGGATCAGCTAATACCAGAATGTAAGGTGTTAAATCCAGATACCTGGAATTTGAATTAAATTCAGCTATCAGTGAATTCCCATTTCCTGTTACTTGAAAAGTAAGCGCTAACCCGAGCAAAAACAACAATACTCGCATATTTTCAAAACCCCAGTTGTATAAAACTAGCATAGACCCTTACACAGGGACTCTCAATAAATATATTAACAATACCTGGTTAAACTAAGGCTGACTTGATCCAGGAAGACATAGCAACTAAATAATTTACAGGTTAGTATTAAGATAATTTGTGAAACTCTAAGGTGAATAACATGCGTGGAGCTGGTGGAACCACAGGCGGCATTGGCCAGTTTTTTATTGGCATGGTGATGCTCTGTGGAGGACTTTATCTATTACTAAACGCCATAGTCGTAACGTCTCATTTTGGTATTGGAATGCGTCTCTACGGCATCGGAGGATATGGTGTAACCAGTGGTATGATACTGATACCATTTATGTTTGGTGTGGGTCTTATTTTTTATAACAGTAAAAGTTTAATCGGCTGGTTTCTGTCTGCAGGCTCCTTAGTTGCATTAATATTTGGTGTTATTTCTTCCATTCATTTTACTTTTCGACATATGACAGCTTTTGATTTAATCACTATCCTGGTTCTCACCGTTGGCGGCCTGGGCTTATTCCTGCGTTCACTTAAAACGATTGATGCAGCTTATCCTGACAAATAATCGCTACTGTGAAAATTGTTTTTTCAATAATTCAAATTTTTCACTGAAAGCAATGACCAGTTTGTATTCCATTGTCACCAGAATATTTTCTTCGTTAACTTCGGAAGCGCTCCTGGTCCAGTTAAAACTTCCGTTTAATAAAATCTTTTTATCGAACAACGCAAACTTATGATGCATATGGTAAGGCGAATCATCCAGTAGAACATTGACTCCCCTGTTCGACAATAGATCGATATCACTACCCCGGTCATTCGACTTATCATTATCACTGATGATGGTTATTTTTACGCCTCTTTGATGTGCCTCTAGAATAGCTTTGGTAATTTGATTATCTGAAATAGTAAACACACAGATTTCAATTTCTTTTCTGGCCTGCTTCAACAGACGAACGATTGCATTTTTACACTCCTGTCCGGGACTGAAATAAGCACTCGACTCTACTGTTACGATTTGTGTAACAGGCTGTAACACTTTTACCACTCTTTGCAGCCAGTTTAGTGCTCTAAATGCCTTTTCACCTCCAGCCTCAATATAAGAACGGCATAAATCGAATGATTTATTTCTCATAAAATTAAGCTGGTCCTGAGCTAATTTTTCTGCCACTTGCTGCAACAGGTATTTTTCGTCCTGATCCAGTTTAAAATCGGACAAACTATTGACTAAAATCGTTTCCAGCTGTGAGTTATTCATCAATATAAAATAGTTTCGTCAGAGTCTGTCTCATCATCACTGATTCAGCATGAAAATTTCTACGGAAAAATACTGCTCATGACCTTACTAATTTCAAGTTCAGTCTGTTGCATTATGGACTCACAATCCTCTAATGAAAGCCCCGTTTGTTGCAGAGCGTCAGGATGAAACCGGGCATCTTCAATATTGCCATTCTGAATTGCGGTCAATTGTACCGCTATATTCACAAGGTAGGTTTCCAGAGGAAATGATCGTGATTGTTCAGGCGTCACATGAAATTCTGTAGTTTCCCGTAAACTCCCAGGTAGTTGCCATTGTCGTGCTAATGCGCCACCCACGCGGGCATAATCCAGGCCGATTATATCCCTCTCCACCAGATACAATGGTTGTAGTGATTCATTTGACAGGATTATGGCCTGTTCACACAGTTCAGGGATACTCTGGTACATGATTAAGTGCCCGATATCATGCAATAAGCCGGCAACAAATAATCTTTCACTGTTGAGTAAATTACAGGCCTTCGCAAGATTTTTTGCCGCTAACCCGCAATAAACACTATTACACCAAAAACCCGGCATATCTATAATGCGATTACCCATACCATCAAACGTCTGGGTTACCGCCGTCGCTAAAGCCAGCTCATAAACCTGCCGAGTTCCAATCATGGTCACTGCACGAAATACGGTATCAATTTTTCCGGAAAATCCGTAAAAAGATGAATTGACCAGGCGTAACAAACGAGCCGTTAATGCAGGGTCCTGGCTGATAGGCATGGCAACCTCTGCCATCGAAAAATCATCCTGATCTAGCACTGACTTTAGTTGTAAGAAAGCTTCCGGTAAGGATATCAACTGAGCTTCAGCAATTACTTTTTCCCAGTTAGACATCACAGATAATATCCTGTTAAACCGTTTTTTTGCCGTTGCTGTGATCTAGTCAAAACTTAATTATCCGCTTTGAGAAGTTGTTTCACTTGTAGCAGCGACAAAGGTTTACTAACCAACTGTCCTTGAATCTGTTGACAACCCAGCTTTCGCAATATTTCCATTTGATCACTACTTTCTACTCCTTCAGCGACTGAAATTAAATTCAACCCCTGCGTTAAAATAATAATAGATTTTATGATTGTTATATCTTTCTGGTTGGTGGCAATATCGGCAATAAAGCCTTGATCGATTTTTAAGCTGTCTATAGGAAATTGTTTAAGGTAATAAAGAGAAGAGTGACCGGTTCCAAAATTGTCGAGTGACAGCATAAGGCCTAAATCCTTGAGCTTTTTAAAGGTTCTCAGCGCCAGCTCCATATCTTCGACTATAGCAGTTTCATTCAGTTCTAATTCCAGATACTCTGGATTCACTCCACTGGTTTGCAGAAGCTGTTGAACCATTTGCACAAAATCTATCTTTTTATATTGACTATTTGACAGATTTACTGTCATTGTAATCGGGTTAATATTCGACTCAGATAAACTTGTTAAGGTATCGCAGGTGGTCCGTAAAACCCACTTTCCTATTTCATTCATTAAACCGCAATCTTCTGCGATCTCAATAAAATGCTCTGGAAATAATATTCCCCGGGTAGGATGATTCCAGCGTATCAGAGCTTCTACCCCTGTAATTTTACCCGAAGAAATTTCAATTCTGGGTTCGTAGTGCAACATAAATTCATTATTTTCTAACGCGTGCTGTAGCTCTTTCTCTGTATCCATTCGCAGCTTGACCTGTTCGTTCATCGAACTGGTAAAAAACTGGAAATTATTTTTACCACTCTGTTTAGCATGGTACATAGCCATATCAGAGTGCTTTAATAATGAATCGATATCTTCTCCGTCGTCAGGATAAATCGCTATACCCATGCTGCCAGTAACTGTCAAATTCTGTCCGCCAATTTTCATCGGTAGCCTTAATTGATCGAGCACTCGATTACACACATGAGCAGCCACATCGACTTCTTTAAGGTAAGGTAATAAAATAGTAAATTCATCACCACCCAGACGAGACAGTGAAGCTTCCGAATTATCATTAACACCCGCAAGGGTAAAAACATCTGAAGCACGAATACTTTTGGTTAAATATTGGGCAATATTTTTTAATAGATCATCACCTGCATTATGCCCCAACGTATCATTAACTTCCTTGAACCGATCCAGATCAAGAAAAATCAGCGCCAGTTTAGTGCCATCCCGTTGACAACTAACCATCGCCCTTTTCATTGTTTCGTAAAACATCTGGCGATTCGGTAAACCCGTTAAATGATCATAATAAGCCAGTTGACGAATTCGATTCTCGGCCAGTTTACGCGAACTTACATCCTGAATGGTGCCATACATTCTGACCGGGACACCCTGACTGTTACAAACTACCTCAGCCTGTTGTTCAACGGTTAACTGTGTACCATCAGTTCTAATAATTTTAAATTCAATATTGTAAGGTTTATTATTATTTAAAGCAGAATCGATGACTTCTCTGACATTTTGCTGTTCATCAGGATGTACAAAACTCATAGATTGATGAAAAGAAAATTCAGGTGTATCTAATGGTTGTTTAAAGATCCGGTACAATTCTTTTGACCAGTGAATACGGTCATTGATAATATCCCAGTCCCAATTTCCCATACTCGCAACACGCTGAGCCTGAACTAAACGTTCTTCATTTAAACGTAACGCCTTGAATGCTTTTCCAGCTCTTAGCAGATAACGCACACGATGACTTAAAATAGTCCACACAACCGGTTTGGTGATAAAATCGGTTGCACCAACCTGATACGCTCGCTCTATTGAATCATCATCTTCCAGCCCGGTTACCATAATAATGGGGGTTTCCTTACCATCAGCTCGTCGACGTATCTGCTCGCACACTTCATAGCCATCCATTTTTGGCATCTTTACATCCAGCAGTATTAACTCAGGACTCTTTTCTGCGAACAGGTAGATTGCTTCAGATCCATTTTTTGCTTCTATAACAATCAGCCCTGCCTGCTCTAATGATTCACGCATTAATAAGCGAATTGCAGAGTCATCATCTACTACAAGAATTAGTGCGGAGTCAGCTGTTCGTTTAAGATTATTCATGAGCTATCTGTTCTTAATCCTGTAAATAAGCCTGGCTTCCAGATTGATAGGAATTAAATTTCTGACTTCCAAAAAAAACTTCTACCTCTTTGACGGGTAGCGGTCGACTAAAATAATAGCCCTGAATAAAATCACAACCATTTTCTCGAAGAAAGGATAATTGATCCTGTTTTTCTACTCCTTCTGCAATTGTAGTTAACCCCAGGCTTTTTGCCAGGGTAATAATGGCCCTGGTTATAGCAGCACCGCTGACATCACCAGGGATATCTGTAACAAAACTTCGATCAATTTTAAGCGTATCCAGCGGAAACCGCTTCAGGTAACTCATGGATGAATACCCGGTTCCAAAGTCGTCTATAGAAAGTGTAATGCCAATATCTTTAAGCCTGTTTAAATCGGTAATAGTTTTATCCAGTTGTTGCATAATGACAGACTCAGTCATTTCGAGTTCCAGGTATTGTGCTGCCAAACCTGAACTATCAAGAATGTTTCGCACCTGTTGAATAAAATTCTTTTGATGAAACTGATGACTGGATAGATTGACACTCATTCTTATCGGTTTAAGACCTTTTTGCTGCCAGATGCGGGCCTGTTTACAGGCTGTTTGCAATACCCATTCACCAATCGGTTTTATCAACCCTGACTCCTCTGCAACTGGAATAAATTGACCCGGTGGCACCAGACCCTTTTCTGGATCCTGCCAGCGAATCAGCGCTTCCAGACCCATGACCTCTCCGCTGATAGCTGATACCTGGGGCTGATAATGCAGTACCAGCTCATCCCGCTCTAAAGCCTTTCTCAGCTTTGACTCCAGCCCTAATCTCTCACGTGTATGGTTATTCAATTGCCTGGAGTAGAATTGAAAATCATTCTGTCCTCTTTTTTTAGCCTGATACATGGCGATATCTGCATGTTTAAGCAGGGTATCGACATCTTCTCCATCTTCTGGGTAATTTGCTATACCCATGCTGCCTGAAATAAAGAACTCCTGATCATTTATATAGACTGGCTGACCCAATTGATCCAGCAAACGGCGAGCCACACCAGCTACCTCATTTGCACTATTAAATCCATCCAGTAACAGAGTAAATTCATCTCCTCCCAGCCGTGACAGACAGGTAGCATTAACTAAATCGGTTTTACTTACACTATCTGTTACTCTCAAATGGTTACGCAGGTTTTTGGCTATACCTTTCAGTAATTCATCGCCCGTATCATGTCCCAGAGTATCATTGACCCGCTTAAAAGCATCGAGATCAATAAATATTAACGCGACTTTATGCCCTTCTGTTTTAGCTTTACCTAAAGCACGTTTTGCATGCTCTTTAAAATGAGCGCGGTTTGGCAACCCGGTTAAAGTATCATAATAAGCCAGTCGTTGAATCTGATGCTCAGCCTTCTTACGCTGCGTAATATCCTGCACTGTTCCCTGCAGACGTACAGCTTGCCCCTGACTGGATAAAACCACTTCCGCCTGTTCATATATTGTTCGCTCTGAACCATCAGGAAGTATGATCCGATGGTCAACATTGTAGGGTTTAAGCTGGGTTAGTGACTTTTCGATAGCCTGAATGACACTTTGTTTATCATCTGGATGTACTAAATTGAAAAATGTTTCTTTAGTTACTTCAAAAGTTTTTTTATCCAGCCCGAAAACTTTAAATACCTGATCAGACCATTCCATTTTTTGATTCACTACATCCCAATCCCAGTTTCCCAGAGAGGCAATTCTTTGTGCATCGGACAGTCTGGTTTGACTTTCTCGCAAGGCATAGAAATTTTCTCTTGCTTTGAGCAGGTAACGTACCCGGTGAGTTAGAATGGGCCAGTTAACAGGCTTGGTAATAAAATCAGTCGCATCCGCATCAAATGCCTGCTGGATTGAAGCATGATCATCCAGACCGGTTATCAATACGATCGGAACATCCTTGCCATTCGTTAACTGTCGAATTTGCTGGCAGGCCTGTAAACCGTCCATCACCGGCATTTTTATATCCATTAAAATAATATCAGGGTTACTTTGTTTAAATGAATCTATAGCTTCGGCTCCATTTTTTGCCTGATTCACCCTCATACCTGCCTGACTCAGTGTTGCATCCAGTAACAATCTCTGTGCTGGATCATCATCAACCACCAGCACCAGTGTTTTATATTGCTGTTGGGAATTATCCGACAAGAGATTTCTCCTGTGTTTCTAATTCACATTCCAGAGCTTCATAAGTTACTTTAAACTGCTCATCCAGTTGATCGAGCAACAGGCTGGCCTGCTGAATATTATTCTCTTTACCCAGACTTTCCAGTTCACGACAAAGTCCAGACAGTTGCCAGGCACCCAGATTAGCACTGCTTGACTTAAGGCTGTGTGCTGCTTCCAGTAAAGCTTTACCATCTGCATCAGCAATCGCATCATTAATTGACTTTACTATTTCAGGTGATTCACTCAGAAAAATATTAATGACCCGGTCGAGAATACTGGGTGAACCGGGTTGTTGCATGGCACGAATATTATCAAGCGGTTTTTGCTGTAAAACGGGTTCTTCTTTCATTGTCGGTAGTTCGGTACTTTGCAAGTCGATGCTAACTTCATTCAGTTCATCATTCATTTTTTCAGTAAAACCTGTTAACCACCGGTTTAAAGTCCTCAGCAATTGCTTCTGTTCAAATGGCTTACTCATGTAATCATCCATACCAGCTGCACGACAATCATTTTCTATGCCTTTCTTAACATCAGCGGTAAGCGCTATGATCGGTAAGTGCTTTTGATCTACCTGGTTAGTACTTTTAATCTGTTGTCGTATTTCTCTGGCCGCCTGAAATCCATCCATAACAGGCATGTGACAATCCATTAAAATTAAATCATAATTATTATTCTGTGCAAGTTTAACTGCCTCCTGACCATTAGATGCAACCATGATCTGACACCCCAGCACTTCAAGCATATTCCTGGCAACTTCCTGATTTACATGATTATCTTCAGCTAACAGTATATGAGCATTTAACTGTGGAACCTTAGTAGCAGACTGTTTAGCATTAGACCTTGCTTCAAGCTGTTCCATCGGTGTATTGATCATTGCTATAAGGCAGTCAAACAAAAGTTTCTGCCTCACTGGTTTATTTAAATATCGATGAATACCTACCTCAATTGCTCTCGAGGCTTCTTCGTCAAATGCCGCCGAACTAAGCATCACCATGCGTAGTGAAGATGTTATAGATGGATCATCATTTATACACTGCGCCAGTTCGATACCGTCCATATTTGGCATATGCCAGTCCAGTAGAACAAGTTCATAGGGCTCACCTTTTTGTTCTGCATAACGCAGCATTTCAAGTGCTTTAAACCCGCTATCGGCACTACCAACATGCATTCCCCAGGCAACACATTGATGATGCAGGATTTCCCGGTTAGTGGCATTATCATCCACGATTAAAGCACGTTTATTAAGCAGTTCCTGGGTAAACACGGGGCTCTCATCAATAAATTCTGCTGTGGGTAATGTTAAGGTAAAATAAAATATAGAGCCTTTCCCCAGTTCGCTTTCTACCTCTAACTGACCGCCTAATAGGGTTACCAGCTGTTGGGAAATAGCCAGCCCCAGACCGGTGCCGCCAAATTGCCTGGTTGTAGAGCTATCGGCCTGAGAGAAAGAGTTAAAAATTCCTGATTGCTGATCACGGGTCATACCAATACCGGTATCGGATACTTCAAACCGAAACGATTGTAATTCATCGGTTTGCTCCAGTTTTACCAGCCGCAAAACAATTTCACCTACTTCTGTAAATTTGATCGCATTACCAATCAGATTAACAAGAACCTGTCGCAACCTGTTCTCATCACTTTTTATCATTAATACCGGTTCAAGCGGTAACACGGGAATAAGATCCAGTCCTTTATTATGTGCTCTTTCGGCGAGTATTTCGGCGGTATCTTCCAGCATTTCACGCAAATTAAAATCGCGTTTCTCCAGATCCAGTTTACCCGCTTCGATTTTAGAGAAATCAAGAATGTCATTAATGATTGACATCAGAGAATCACCCGAACGCATAATCGTTTTAGCAAAATGGTGCTGACGTTCTGTCAGGTTACTGGACAGTAAAAGCTCTGTCATACCCAGTACACCGTTCATCGGAGTACGAATTTCGTGACTCATAGTGGCTAAAAACTCACTCTTTGCACGGCTGCCAGCTTCTGCCGCATCTTTAGCTTCCAGCAGATTCTGAGTACGTTGTTCTACCTGCAATTCGAGATTATCCCGATAATGTTCAAGCTTATTATCACGCTCTTCAATTTGCCCCAGCATGTCATTAAAATTTTCAATCAACAGTCCAACTTCATCTTTTTCACCCGCTTGCAGGCGTATATTAAATGTCTGGTGCATGGAAACCTGCTTCATGCCTTCCAAAAGGTTATTAATCGGGTTTGATATGCGTTGCTGTAATCGATTTGAAACAAAATAAATAACGCTCATAATGCTTAACCAAAGCAGAAAAACTATCAGCAGAAATTTAGCCTGGCGTTCATAAAGCAGGTCATAAGTGGCTTCTATCTGTATAAAACCAATGACCTGATCATCCAGCATTATGGGGAACAAGGAATCAAAACCATCAATTTCTTCATGAAATCCTCCTTTCCCCGACCTGATCGTGGCTTCACGCCAGCTTGCATCGGCATCAAACATCTCCTGTTCAATTTCAGCTTCAAGTGAATAGATTCTAAACAGTTCACCGTTTTCCCTGTAAATGGCGACGCCGATGATAATTTGTTCTGTCACCAGTGATTGAAGCAGGGTATTAGCCGTTTTTTCATCATCAAAAACCAATGAAGCTGTGACATTGGTTGCGATAAATTTTGCCATGACTGTTGTACGATCTATTAAGCTGTTCCGATAGGAAACCAAATCTATCGCTATATAGGCCAGCGATGCTACCAGCAGAGCTATTCCACTCGTTAGCAGCAACATACGTCTGAGTTTTTGGGCAATACTGAGATCTTTCAGGAAATTCATTTTTTTAATCCTGTGATTCCACGATTGTAGCTAACTGCAACAATGGGGCTGCTATTTTTAACCCGTTTTCTCTGGCTCTTTTAATATTGATTTTAAAACCGATGCGATTGCCTGAAGTCAGTTCGATAACTCCACCCTGATCAGAAAATCCACTAGAATCGCCCACCGTTAAAACAGGTTTTCCCTTTAGATTTTCCAGAATAGATTTTAGAAATGCTTGTTTTGAATAACTGATAAAAACCAGGTCGCAATCATCTTTAACTGCCTCTGACAGCTCAAAATAGTGGACAAATATTGCCTTTTTGGCAACTTTTCTACTTTCCAGTGTCTCCAATAACTGATCGAATGGATTATCACCCAACACACACAGGCCAAAAACTTTTTTATTCTGTTGATCAGCAGGCCATTCAACAAACTTTGTCAGCTTATACAACAATGCTGCTTTCAGTTTATATTCTGAACTCACATTACCCGCACTATTAGCCAGTGACGATATAAGCATAGATAAAAACAGGATAATATAAAAACTTAAACGAAAAAATCGTTTACAGCCGGATACACCCATTATGAATAATATTAAATTCACGGAAGTACTCGTACTAGAAGTCCCAACGTAATTTAGCGTATATCGTGCGCTCGACTTTAGTTGAAACGTTAAAAAATTCTCCGACAAATTCGGTATGTCCTGTACCCTGAAGATTTAACATAGCCACTGAAAATTCCAGATTTTCTTTGGCTCGCCATCCAAGCCGGGCATTTAAGCTGGTATAACTGTCAATTTCCGCCCCTCCAAGAAAAGAGGTAACACTCGGAGCTGGAATTTCATCAACGTAATAAGCCCAGAAATCGAACTCCCAATTTTGATTCAAATCCATAGTAGATCTGACAGAAAATTGATGGTCAGGGCTGGATCCTTCTCCAACATTAACCGCACTGCCAGAATCAAGGCTATTTTTATCAACTTCCAGAGATAAATTGATAGTGGAATAACTTGTTTGAATTTTCCACCACTGGGCAGGATGCCAGTTCATAGAAAGTTCCAGACCCGATGCGTGCCCGGAGGTTTTATTGCCAAATACTAAAGTAATCGAATCAAGGGATTCGTAAGAGAGTAAATGTTCATATTGATTGTAAAAGGTTGCCAGGTCTATAGACAGGTTTTCTGTGGGTTGAATACGATAACCAATTTCATAGGCCAACGTATCTTCCGCAGTAAAATCTTCACTTCCATTCACCGTACTTGTTAGAGGTACTATTGGCAACAGTGGATTACCGGTGACAACAACAGCAGAAAACGGGATAATTAAACCAGTAGTTTCGATCCTTGAGGGAGTTCTGACAGCTCGTGAAACAGAACTCCATATTGAACTTCTATCATCCAGTTTCCACAAAGCCCGAATACTCGGCTGCAGTTCAGACCCGGTATAATCATTTTTTTCAAATTTTGACCCTATAGTCAGATAAAATTGTTCAGGGATAATTTCAATTTGATCCTGCATAAAAGCACTCAGCAAATCCGTAGTATTACTATCCGGATTTAACGAAACGTTATAAGTATTATCAAATTCATCTTCTATCTGGCGATATCCCAGACCCCAGATAAGCTCATGCCCTTCTGCAATACTCAAATTGTGTTGAAAATCCACATCCAGAGTATTATGTGACTGAGTTGAATAAATTTCTTCTCGCTTTATCTGGTCAACATAAATTTGTAAAGCAGTACTGGACTGATCGCTAAGCTGGAAATTCCAACGGGCCAACAGGTTCCAGCCTGTGCTCAAAGTCACGTCTTTAACATTACTTAGTAGAGTCGGAATAACGGTTCCCGGAGGAGTCAGAGGATCAAGAGTGGCAGGGTCGAAAAGTAGCGGATCTGTCGGCAGGGCATTAATATACTGGTCGCTTTCTACTTCATAGATATCACCCTGTAATGTCCAGCTATTTTTCTCATCAAGCTCTCCGTCTATTCGAAATCCTGTGCGCACACTTTCCCAGGAATCATTTGCATCGCTATCGTCAGCATCCTGACTGAAACTATCCCGATCAACCGCTTTAGCATAAAAACGACCGCGGGAATCTTCATTGATGTCCAGACCATACCGAAAACCGACAAATGCTTTCTCATGCACACCACCGCCTGCAGTAATCAGCCCTCCCTGAGTATCACCGGCATATTTCGTGATAATGTTAATGACACCATTTACCGCATTAGCACCCCACAGGGTAGCACCGGGACCTCTTATAATTTCTATCCGTTCAATATCTTCCATCAGGGTATCCTGAGCATCCCAGTAGACCCCGGAAAATGAAGGTGTATAAATACTGCGTCCATCGATCAGCACCAGCAGCTTATTGGCAAATTGCCCATTAAATCCGCGTGTTGATATAGCCCATTTATTAGAATCTATTTGCGCTACCTGTACACCGGGTGCCATGCGCAATGCCTCGGGAATACTGGTGACACCAGAGCGTCGTATATCTTCCTGTGAAATAACAAACACGGCAGCTGCGGCTTCGGTCAGTCTTTGTTTTTTCTTGGAGACAGAGGTAATTTCCATGGACAGTAAATCTTCCAGCCCTAAATCAAGAAAATCTTCCACCGATTCCTCGGCATGCACCATTTGCAACATCGAAAAACAGGATATTAAGGAGAAAATCAGGGTGTTTTTTCTATAAATTCTAGCCTTTGCTAAATTCATGTCAGGTTCTCTGGATTATATGTTAACTGCTTTAATTACATTGTCATGCTGATTTGAAGTTAGAATTCAGAAAATATCATTAAGATAGCTTTATAAAAAAATCAGACATTAAATAGCCACCGTTTACTTTGAAGTGGAGATCACTATCTTTATATAGCAGATGGCTCAAAAAAAGTGATGGAAATGACAATCCAGAGAGTGGCGATTTAATTCTGATACTGAGGATTTTTCTATCAGGTAGCTTTAAACAGGTAAATGTTTTAAATTTAGTAGCGATATCAGTGACAGTGTCATTCTTGCGGTTGCGCCCCACAGCGTTTCACCATCATATTTATCAAAATAGACTACGGGGAAAGCTTTGTTTTTTTCGTGTTGATGCTGCTTGATCTGGTAATGAGCGGGGTTCGCCAGCCAGTTTAACGGAATCGTAAAAACTCTGGCGACTTCCAGTTGATCCAGTGTCAGTGGATACGGCCAGGGAACAGAAGCCACCACTGGTGTTATTCTAAACCGGCTGATACTGTGATGATAATTGAGCTTGCCTAATACCGTCACATCCTCAGGCAATAAACCTATTTCTTCCCGGGCTTCTCTTAATGCAGTTGCCAGCAAATCATTATCATGCTGTTCAAACTTTCCTCCGGCAAATGCGACCTGACCGCTATGTATATCACTTACATGTGTTGCACGACGTATAAACACTAGATGCCATTGTTGATGAATTTGTACAAAAGGAATTAACACGGCAGCCTGTTTACTCTCGGTATCAGACCAGTTACCGGCTAAATCAAAAGTATTAGCTGTACGTCCTGTTAAACACTGACGAATTTGATCAACAGTTAATGAATTAAAATCAGCCATGACATAAAATTGAGTTTCAAGCTATAAAGTAACGTGTTATTAAACCAGAACTCCTGACGCAGATGAACAGTTATCCAGGATTTCCAGGTAATTCGCCCGTTCATAAGCAGCCGGATTAATCGCATGTTGATAACTCAAACTGCCTTTCAGTTGCTGCACTGACTCATACTCCTTATCCATCATCCACAGACTCATCTGTTCCAGTACGCGACTGATATGCTGCGGCCCATTTTCAATCAATGCACTACACATGCAGGTAATATCTGCTCCTGCCAGCAACCCTTTGATCGAATCTTCAGCAGTGTGCATACCGCCAGTAATGGCTAGCGATAACTGTAAATGACTACGTAGCATGGCTATCCAGCGTATCCGTAACAGGGTTTCAGAAGATCGTGATAGTTCAAGTCTGGGGACTATTTGCAGGGTTTCCAGATCTATATCAGGCTGATAGAACCTGTTGAATAATGACACCCCCGCCGCTCCTGCCTGCTCCAGTTGCTTTACCATCGATATAATGGAACTAAACTGATGGGTTAATTTAACTCCTACAGGGATATTAATACGCTGTTTGATCGCGCTAAAAACATCAATATAACGTTGCTCCACCTGCTGCGATGTTTCACTGGGATTAGCCGCCACATAATAAATATTCAACTCCAGAGCATCCGCTCCAGCCTCTTCCAGTTCCTGAGCATTCTGCACCCACCCCCCTTCGCTGATACCATTCAGGCTGGCTATAAGCGGTATATCCAGTTCACTCTTTAGCAGCTTTAATCGATTCAGGTATTTATTCTGATAATCCATGTAGTCATTTAACTGGGGATGAAAACTGTCAGTTTCAGAATGCCCGATAGACTGCTGATGAATAAAACGATCCAGTTGGGCCTGTTCATGCTCTATCTGTTCTTCAAACAGCGAAGGCATGATAAGCGCAGCAGCTCCAGCCTGTTGCAACGCCAGTGCGCTATCCAGTTCCCAGGTTAAGGGGCTGGACGAAGCGACAATAGGATTTTTTAATGCCAGCCCGAGATATTGTGTTGATAGATCCATGTTAAACGTCTCCCGTAGTTTCTTTGGCTTCGCCCAATCTGGAACGAGCCGATTTCAACGTCGTTTGATCATCCCAGTCCAGTTCGGATAACTGCTGATAATAGTGATATCGGTGATCAACTTCCTGTTGCGCCTGCTGCAGAAATTTTTCTGCATTTTGCGGATGAGTATGCCACAACATATTGAAACGTGTCTCAGTCATAATATAGTCCCGATACGCTATAGCAGGTTTCTTAGAATCCAGCTGTAAAGGGTTCTGCCCCTGTTTAATTTTACCCGGGTCAAAGCGGAATAAAGGCCAGTGACCACTATTAACAGCCAGTTGTTGTTGTCTATGGTTATTCGATAAATCCACCCCGTGTGCAATGCAGGGAGAATAGGCAATAATGATTGAAGGTCCATCATGTGCTTCGGCTTCTATAAAGGTATGCAGGGTCTGCACATCTTTCGCACCATAAGCCACATGCGCCACATACACGTTTTCATAATCCATCGCCAGTAGAGCCAGGTCTTTTTTAGCGGTAGGTTTTCCGCCTGAAGAAAACTTGGCAACTGCTCCACGAGGGGTAGCTTTAGAAGTTTGCCCGCCGGTATTGGAATACACTTCAGTATCCAGCACCAGAATATTGACATTACGACCACTGGCTAATACATGATCCAGTCCACCATAACCTATGTCATAAGCCCAGCCATCTCCGCCTATGATCCAGACTGACAGACGACACAGGTATTGTGATAATTGACTTAATAATTTCGCTTCTGCCGATTTAAGCACTGCCAGCTTAGCGTTCAAACTTTTCACGCGAACTCTTTGTTCGCTGATACCTGCTTCGCTAGATTCATCGGCATTGATAATAGAGTCAACCAGGTCTGAATCGAGCTGTGCTCTTAAACCCTGTAATAATTCAATAGCCTGTTGTTTATGTTTATCAGCCGCTACCCGCATTCCCAGTCCAAATTCAGCATTGTCTTCAAATAACGAGTTGTTCCAGGCAGGTCCCCTGCCATCAGCATTTTTAGTCCACGGCGTGGTCGGTAAATTACCACCATAAATTGAAGAACAACCGGTGGCATTGGCGACCAGCATACGGTCACCAAATAATTGTGAAGCCAGTTTAATATAAGGTGTTTCACCACAACCTGAGCAGGCGCCCGAAAATTCAAACAACGGCTGCAGCACCATTGCGCCTTTTAAGGTATTCGTTTTTAATTCTGCCCTGTCAAAATCGGGCAGTTGCAGATAAAAGGCCCAGTTTTCTTTTTCCTGCTCGAGCAATGGTTTGACCGGCTGCATATTCAACGCCTTACGGCTGGCATTGGTTTTATCCCGAATAGGACAGATGTCCACACACAAACCACAGCCGGTACAATCTTCAGGTGCCACCTGGTAACTGATATGAGCACCTTCAGGGAAGCCTTTGCCTTTCATCGGAACGGATAAGAAATTTTGTGGAGCATTTGTCAGTTCTTTTTCAGAAAAAATCTTGCTGCGAATGGCGGCATGCGGACACACCAGCGGACATTTACCGCATTGAGAACAGAGTTCTTTTTCCCACACCGGTATTTCCAGCGCAAGGTTGCGCTTCTCGTAAGATGCTGTACCAGTCGGGTAAGTGCCATCTGCCGGAAAAGCGCTGACTGGCAGAGAATCACCATGACCGGCAATAATTTGAGCCGTGACCTGTTGCACAAAGTGCGGAGCATCGGCACTAACGGGTAGACGAATATCAAACCCGCTGGAGACTTTGTCTACCAGTTTTACCTGTTGCAGACAGTCCAGTGTTTCATCGATTGCCTTAAAATTTTTATCAACAATACGCTGACCTCTTTTACCATAGGATTTAACTACTGCATCTTTGATCGATTCGATTGCCTGTTGTTGTGGCAACACGCCTGAGATGGCAAAAAAGCAGGTCTGCATAATTGTGTTTATTCGTTTTCCCATACCTGTTTTTGCAGCCACGTCGTACGCATCTATAACATACAGTTGAATTTTTTTATCAATACATTGTTGCTGCATTTTTGCCGGCAAACTGCCCCACACACGGTCAGCTGGGAGTGCTGAATTTAATAAAAAAACCGCGTTATCGGATGCCTTATCCAGCATATTGAAACGCTGCAGGAAAACCGACTGATGACAGGCGACAAAATTAGCATCGTTATTACCTATCAGATAAGTCGAACGAATAACCGAAGGCCCAAAGCGTAAATGCGACACCGTAACCGCACCCGATTTCTTAGAGTCGTAAACAAAGTATCCCTGTGCTTTTAAATCAGTGCTTTCACCGATTATCTTAATACTGTTTTTATTGGCACTGACTGTACCATCACTTCCCAGGCCATAAAACATGGCCTGAAAAGTTAGTTTATTGGCATCGGTACGAAAAGAGTCATCCCACGCTAAACTACTGAAAGAAACATCATCGTGAATGCCGATGGTGAAATTATTTTTTGGCTGTTGCGACAACATGTCAAAAATCGATACCACCATGCCCGGGGTAAACTCCTTGGACGATAACCCATAACGGCCACCGACGATTTTAGGCATCTGCTCAAACAATGGATTTTCACCAGATAACTGTTCGGCAAAAGCCGTCACCACATCCTTGTACAGAGGCTCTCCTGCCGACCCCGGTTCTTTGGTACGATCCAGCACTGCAATGCTTTTAACCGAAAGCGGGATGACTTTCAGCAAACTTTGTACATCCAGTGGGCGATATAATCGAACTTTAAGCAATCCGACCTTATGCCCTTGCGAGTTCAGAAACTCAACGGTTTCATGTGCAGTTTCAGCGCCGGAACCCATCAAGATAATAATTCGTTCGGCCTGAGGATGACCCAGGTATTCGAATAGTCTGTATTGTCGCCCGCTTAGACTGGCAAACTGATCCATCACCTGCTGCACAATACCCGGCATTTTCTGATAATAAGGATTAACCGATTCGCGTGCCTGAAAAAAGACGTCCGGGTTTTGTGAACTGCCACGTAAAACCGGGATTTCCGGGGACAGGGCTCTTGCACGGAACTCACTCACAAGATCATCATTGATCATCGCGCGTACGGTCTGTAACTCGATATTGTCAAGCCTGGACAATTCGTGTGAAGTTCTGAAACCATCAAAAAAATGCAAAACAGGAATACGGCTCTGCAAACTGGCAGCCTGGGCGATTAACGCCATGTCCAGCACTTCCTGAGGAGAATTGGACGCTAACATGGCAAACCCGGTGGCACGTGCGGACATGACATCGCTGTGGTCACCAAAAATAGATAAGGCCTGACAGGCCAGTGAGCGCGCGGCAATATGAAAAACTGCAGGCGTCAGTTCACCCGCAATCTTGTACATATTAGGCAGCATCAACAGCAAACCCTGGGAAGCAGTAAATGTGGTAGTTAATGCGCCTGCCTGTAATGCCCCGTGAATAGCACCTGCTGCACCACCCTCGGATTGCATCTCAATGACTTCGGGTACAGTTCCCCACAGGTTTTTCTGCCCACGCGATGACCATTCATCTGCCCATTCTCCCATTGGAGAAGCCGGTGTGATTGGGTAGATAGCGATAACTTCGTTACATAAATGGGCAATCGAAGCAGCGGCCTGATTACCGTCGATGGTTATGCTTGAATTTTCCTTTGGCATATCGGCATCCCCTAAGTTAACGCAGTTTATTTATAACGCAGGGGCAGTATTAAAGGCATGATCTATATCAAAAAATTACAGAGGTGGGGTAATTAATGACAGGCCGGCTTGATAAGTTTACTATTAATGCAGGTTTAATAGATCCGGTGGCTAAAATGCTTACTCGTTTACTCATCATTGCCTTAATTGCTTTACCTTCCTGGTACTTTTCCGACATGGACAGTCCATCCCGTTTTTTCGCCTATATTCTTCCACTGTTAACCTTTGCAAGTTTTATCGCCTTTTGCTTCTGGGTAATCGCTGTATTTGCGCATATGGGTGAGCATGAAAAACGGCAAGACAGGTAAAACTCTTTAGCTATATCACCACAAAATGCCAGGAAAATAATTTTTCTGACTTTTAAGCCTAAAATCTCTCCATATTCTGCTATAACCAATATTATCCTCGATTCAATTGCATGCTTTCGGGGAAATATTTATTCGGATATGAAAACCCGGATAAGAAAATATGGAGTCTCCCAAATGTTAAAAACACATACTGCCTATTCTCTTATTGCCCTGTTATTGTTGGCCATAAGTTATCCGCAACATTTATTTGCCCAGACTGACCTTGCTGCTTTAGATTCATCACTGGGTGATGAGGACTTATTTTTCGGCGACATCCCTTCGGTTTTCAGTGCATCAAAATACGAACAGAAAATAACCGAAGCACCAGCCCGGATCAGCATCGTAACGGCAGATGAAATCAGGCATTATGGATATAGAACTCTGCTCGAAGTCCTCAATTCCCTGCCCGGTTTCCAGATCAGCTATGACCGTAGTTATTCATACGTTGGTGTTCGAGGTTTTGCAGTACCTGGAGACTTTAACACCCGAGTTCTAGTGCTGGTTGACGGTCACCGCATGAACGAAAATATTTACGATGGCGTGCTGGTTGATTATGGATCAGTGATTGATATCGACCTCATCGAAAGGGTAGAAGTGGTTCGAGGCCCTTCGTCCTCTCTGTATGGCAGCAGTGCATTTTTTGGTGTTATCAATATCATCACCAAAAAAGGGCGGGATATTCAGGGCGCAGAAGTTTCTGTTTCAACGGGAAGCCAGGCCAGTAACAAACTACGCCTAAGTTACGGTAACCGACTCGAAAACGGCCTGGAGATGCTCATCTCGGCCAGTGCCTATGAAACGGATGGAGACAACAGCATTTACTATGCAGAATTTGATGACCCGGAAACGAACAATGGCATTGCACAGGATGCTGATGCTGCAACCAGTGATAACTTCTATTTAAAATTAGCCTACGAAGAATTCACCCTGGTTACCTCGTATGAAGAATATGATGAACACTTTCCCACCGGATCTTATGAAATCCTGTTCAATGACCCGCGCGCGCATACGCTTGAAGGCCATGCTTATGTCAACCTGAAGTACCAGCACCTGCTGGAAAACGGCGCCGATGTGACGGCTCGTTTATTCTATGACGATTACTGGTATGACGGGTTTTACCCTTATAACTATGCAGAAGCTGGAGATCCACCTGATGAAGTTGTATTCAATGAAGAAGCCAGAGGTAACTGGTGGGGTGCTGAACTCCAGGTAAGTCAGCAGTTTTTTGATAACCATCGAATGACTTTCGGTTTTGAATACCGTAACAGCCTGCATGAAAAACAACTCAATTACGACATTTATGATGTCTACATGGATTCAGATGAAAATAGCACAGTGACGTCGCTCTTCCTGCAGGATGAATTTCGACTTAGTGATAATGTAATTCTTAACATGGGTCTGCGTTTCGATGATTTTTCCACCTTTGGTAACAATACCAACCCCCGTCTGGCTGCAATCTGGAACCCACAGCAATCCAGCACAGTAAAATTTCTGTATGGTACGGCTTTTCGCGCACCGAATGCTTATGAACTTTATTTTGAAGATGGAGGTATCTCGCAAAAAGCACCTGAAAGTCTGGACTCTGAAACCATTGAATCCTATGAAATAATTTTAGAACAAAAATTTAATGAAAATTTAAACCTGGTCGCTTCCCTGTATAGAAATAATATTGAAGACCTGTTAGCCCTGGACACCGACCCGGCGGATGATTTACTGGTATTTGTAAATATCGATAAAGCTACCGCTGAAGGCATTGAACTTGAGTTACAGGGACACTGGCAAGATGGCCGCTCAGGTTCAGTCAGTTATTCTTATCAGCAGTCTGAAGATGATTCAGGTTCAAGGCTGGTTAACACACCACGCAATATGGTTAAACTCAATCTGACTGTTCCCGTACTCAACGATAGTTTTAATACAGGTGTGGAGCTGATATATGAAAGCGGACGTAAAACCCTCGGAGGCGATCAAACCGACGCACGCGTGATAACCAACCTGACCCTGTTCAACGCCAACTGGGTTGACAATATGAAACTCTCCGCCAGTGTTTATAACTTAATGGATGAAGACTATTCAGATCCAGGCTTTGAAGAACATGAGCAAAATCAACTGGTACAGGATGGACGCACATTTCGACTCAAACTTGATTATTTATTCTAGGTTTTAACGTTACTGCACAAAAATGAAACCTTCTGGTTTAATAATGATCAACTTGTTTCTACCTGTATGCCTTTTACTGGTCAATTCGGCCATAGCTGCTTTGGCTGTCGAAAACCCGGTCATCGCAATTGTCAGCAGTAATCAGGCAATTCCCTATAAACAAACCATCGAAAGCTTCACATCGGCGATTAAACAGGTACACCCTCAAGCCACGATCAACCTGACTGATTCCATACAGCAGCAACAACAACCGTTGATAACACCCTCGGTAGTATTTGCACTGGGTTCCAGGGCTGCCGCAGAATCACTTGCTAAAATGCCTGACACCAACTTGCTGGCGACCATGATACTGAACGATAAGGTACTTGAAGGAAGCTCTAATGCTACCTCTATATTACTCCACAGCACTGCTCTGAAGCAGCTTGAATGGCTTCATCGAATCATGCCAGAAGCCAAACGTGTCGGGGTACTTTACGATCCTGAACTTAATCAACAATGGGTCGATGAAGCAAAAATTGCAGCCGGAACACTGGATCTGGAAATCATAGCCGTGGCAGTAAATTCTCCCAGAGATTTACCAGCGGCGTTAAAATCACTTGGCCGACAGGCCGACAGCATTCTGGGTATCGCAGATAAAACAGTATATTCCGGCAAAACGGCAAAATCTGTGCTGTTATTTTCATTTCGTAACAAACTACCTTTTGTCGGTCTTTCAGGGGCCTGGGTTAAAGCTGGAGCCCTTTATGCGCTGGACTGGGACTACACCGAGCTCGGGCAACAAAGTGCAGCTACAATCTTAAAAATTCTGGATGGTACCAGGGCTTCAGAAATTAAAACACAGTTCCCCGACGGAGCTGTTTATTTACTGAATTTAAAAACCGCAAAACATATGAAACTAAACATCAGGCAGGAACTGATCGATGGCGCTTCAAAGGTATACCAGTAATGAAACTATCTAAAAGTTTCAGCCTGACCGCAAAGTTCAATTTACTGTCCTTCATGCTGGTGCTACTTACCGCAATTACCGTCTCTACCATTCAACTAAATCGTGACCGCGAAAGTCGTCTTAAGGGGTTACTGAATCATGGATCGGAAGTATCTAATGTTATTGCCAATTTAAGTGAATATGCTCTTTTTACCGCCGATCAGGAATCCCTTAAAACGATTCTTAACAGTGTTAAAAATAATGAAACTACTTATCTGGGGCTATTGGATTCAAATAAAAAAATTGTAGCCGAAAAATGGTTAAAACGTGTCCAGCTTAAATTTCCTGACGATAAGATTGACCACGGTATGGACGCAACGCAACCTGTCTTCAGCGCAGATGGGCAATTCATCCAGTTCATACAGCCCGTCATCAGCAGCATGAATACTGAATTCGATACATTTCCAGCGGTGGGTGAATCCGCTTCACCTCAGCATGAGCTGGTAGGTTATGTGCGCCTGATATTCAATACCTATCAAATTCAACAACAGCAACAACTGGCTATCCGCTCCACCCTGCTCACTACTGCGTTAATCATTGCCATAGCGCTTCTTCTTACATTACTACTGACCAGAAGAATCACCCAACCAGTTGCTCAACTGGTGCGGGCTACCCAACTAATAGCCGAAGACAATCTGAATGAAAAAATAGCGGTAACGATGGATGGAGAACTGGGTCTTCTGGCGAGTAACTTTAACAACATGGTTAAACAGTTAACTCTTTCACGTAAAAAACTCGAAGTGTATCAACAGACACTTGAAAAACGCGTAGAAGTACGCACCGAAGAGTTATTCCATGCATTAAAAGCTGCTGAAGCCGGCAGTCGGGCCAAGAGTGAATTTCTTGCCACCATGAGCCATGAAATCCGTACTCCAATGAACGGCGTACTGGGCATGACAGAGCTGCTATTGTCGAGCGAACTGACTGAACGCCAACAGCACTTCGCCAAAACAATTTTACGCTCCGGTGATTCATTGATGTCGATTATTAATGACATTCTGGATTTTTCAAAAATCGAAGCCGGTAAACTGGAACTCGAACAACGTGATTTTAATCTGCGAGTGCTGCTGGAAGATACCGCCGACATTCTCGCTGAACGGGCCCACAGTAAGGGGCTTGATTTGACTCCTGTATTACCACTTGAGCCGGTGTTAATGGTAAACAGTGACGAGAATAGAATACGCCAGATTCTGATTAATTTGATTGGTAACGCTATCAAGTTTACAGAGACCGGAGAAATAATTGTGCGTCTGATTAATTTTGGCGAAGCGGATGGGCGTGTCCAACTTCGTTTAGAAGTGTCCGACACAGGCATAGGCATGAGTCGTGACCAACAGTCCAGGATTTTTGACTCTTTTTCCCAGGCCGACAGTTCGACCACCAGAGAATTTGGTGGTACCGGCCTGGGGCTCGCTATCTCTCAGCAATTAGTGTCTTTGTTAGGTGGAAATTTAAAGGTAGAAAGTGAACCAGGTAAAGGCTCAACTTTCTATTTCAATATTTCATTAGCAACCGCCGATCAAAATCATGAAGTATCCGAGTTCACCCAGGAACTTCACGGTAAACGTGTTTTGATTGTGGATGACAATTTGACTAACAGGGAAATTCTGCATAACCAATGTGAAGCATGGGGAATGATTGATGGCAGCGCAGATAATGGATTAAAAGCACTCGATATGCTGCGCCTTGCCGAACGAAAAAATCAACAATATGACCTGATATTACTGGACTGGCATATGCCCAATATGGACGGAATTGAACTGGCTAAACTTATCCAGCAAGATCCTGCCATTTCAACACCCCGTATGGTGATGTTAAGTTCTGCCGCATTTGATGAAGAAGCTACACGAGCTTCAGAGGTAGGAATTCAACGTTATTTAAATAAACCAGTCAGACAAAAACCATTGTTTGACTGTCTGACCCAGGTAATAAACTCTCCTGTTGTAACACCGTCCAGTATTATTAAGCCGAACCCTGAGTCCACAGAGGCAACTCTTATTAATGCCAGTATTCTGCTGGCGGAAGATAATCTGGTTAATCAGGAAGTTGCCAAATTAATGCTAGAGATGCTGGGTTGTCAGGTTACCGTTGCCTCAAATGGGCAGGAAGCTATCGATAGCATTTTGCAAAAAGAGTTCGATCTGGTTCTAATGGATTGTCATATGCCAGAAAAAGACGGTTTTGCCGCTGCAACAGAAATTCGACAGCATGAAAAGACCAATGCAAATTCAAAACATTTACCCATTATCGCTTTAACGGCTAATATTCAAAAAGGCATACAGGATGAATGCCGTAAAGCGGGTATGGATGACTACATGAGTAAACCGTTTGATCAGCAACAGTTGTCAGAAGTATTAAATCGATGGATAGCTGGTGAACAATCATCGAAGGAACTGAAAACAGAAACTAAAAAAGTCAGTCCAGATCATGAAGATGATGAAGACATTGAATCAGTATTGCAAAGAAAACCTTTGGACATAATTCGATCCATGCAAAAACCCGGTGTTCCCAGCCTGCTTGGCAGGGTCATTAAAATATACCTGGGTGAGTCTCCTGATTTAATGCGTTCTATTCACCAGGCTGTGTCTGAGGGCGACTCCAGTGCATTATCAGAAGCGGCGCATAGTTTAAAATCCAGCAGTGCTAATCTGGGTGCCATGCAAATGGCAAATATCAGTAAAGAACTGGAAGCACTGGGAAGAGATGAAAAAGTAAAAGACGCCAGTATTTTATTAGACCAGCTGGATAGAGAATTTGAGTCAGCCTGTTCAGCTTTAAACAGAGAGTTAGAAATTGAAGCGCTTGTAGGATAGTGTTTTAATTCGCATTTCTCACAGGAGGGCTAGTCATAGCTGTGAGAAATGTGGGTTAACACTATTTATGTTTGTGCCGACTCGATAGTAAAATTGAACTGTGCCCCTTTACCTGGTTGACTCTCAACCCACAGTTGTTGTTGATGCATTTCAATAATTTTCTTTACAATACACAGCCCCAGTCCCGCATGACCATCCTTGCGCTCCGGTGTATGTGCCTGATGAAAGCGCTCAAAAACCAGTGCCTTTTGATCTTCTGCAATTCCACAACCTGAATCACTTACAATAACGCTTAATTTATGTGGCTCAGAATCACTAATACTGATCGTTATTTCACTGTTGTCATGACTATAATAAATGGCATTATCAAGTAAATTATCCAGTACTCTTTCGATCAAACCCAGGTCAGCAAAAACGGCGGTATTTTCGGCCAGTTTCAGTATTTTTAATTGAATATTTTTTTTCCGGGCTTTCATTTCAAACTTGGCGATTACATCATAAATGAGTTCCAGTAGGGAAAATTTTTCCAACTGCAGCTTATGTTCCTGGGCATCCAGTTTGGCCAACTCAAATAAGCTGTCTATTAGTTTCTGTAAACCTTTTGACTGCTTAACTGCAGTTCGAATATATCGTTGTTTATCGTCATCGCTTAAAGTTCCGTACTTTACGGAAAGCGTTTCCAGATAGCCCTGAATCGAGGCTAGCGGTGTGCGTAAATCATGAGAAATATTGGCAATCATTTCTCTGCGTAAACTATCCTGTTGCTTCAATGCCAACCATTGCTGTTGAATATGCTGAGCCATTAAAGAAATATGGCTTTCCAGTTCATTTATTTCATCATTCAATAACAGCCTGGGCGGTTCCATTAATTTTGATTCGGTATTCGAAAAGTCACTTTCGACAAACTCTTCTACCTTATTCTGCAGGTTTTTCAGTCGGCGGTTAATCCGGTAAAAAAGAAAAAGACCAATCAATAAACCGGCCAGTAAACTACCGGCAAGTACTATGCCCCCTAAATAAATAATCGACTGCTGAGATTGCTGATCCAGAACCCTGGTCAATTCTTCACCCTGTAGCATGACATATAAATAACCCTGCGGATTTTCAGCATCGGGTACAGGTGTTACCGAAAATGATTTCTGTCCGTCAAGTGAACGCGGGTCATCACCCTGGATATCCAGTTGACTGTGTTTACTTAAACGTTGCTTTATCGGGACTATATTGACCGATTTACGTTTCACCTTGCCAGGGTCTGCAGAGTAATCGAGAATTTTTCCCTGTAGATCAAGATGGTAAATTTCGATACTGGGGTTAATTCTCATGTATTGCATGAAAGTATCCTGCATGACTTTTTTATCAATATGACCGTCATGTACAATTTTATTATCCTGCACCAGGTTTAGAGCCAGGTTACGATTGATTTGCTGCACACTCGCCTGGTTTATATTGTGCACCATATAACTGGCAAAAATGGTGTAGGAAAGGCCGACAATCAACAGGATGATAGCCAGCCCTGCTGCGGATTTAAAATACAGACTATGAATAAAAGGAGATTTCATTTTTCCTCAGGCTTCGCATTAAACTGATAGCCGACACCCCAGACTGTTTTAATAAATTCAGGCGATGACGGGGCGGATTCGAGTTTTCCTCGCAATCGATTTATATGTGAATTAACCGTATGTTCATATCCTTCATGACCATACCCCCAGACTTTATCAAGCAACTGCATACGATTAAAAACCTGGCCTGGATGACGAGCAAAATACAGCAGTAAATCAAACTCTTTTGCGGTCAGTTCCAGTTTAATTTTAAGTTTAAGTACTTCTCTGGTTTGAGTATCTATACTTAACCCATTAAAAATTATTTTTTGCTGCTGAGGTTTTGATGTGTTCATTGCATCCTGTCGACGCAGTAATGCTTTCACTCGTGCTACTAACTCCATCAGGCTAAAAGGTTTGGTCAGGTAATCATCTGCACCCAGTTCCAGCCCTAACACCCGATCCATTTCTGATGAGCGTGAGGTCAGCATTAATATGGGGCAGTAGGTTTTTATGTTTTGCCGTATTTTTTTTAGAATTTCCAGGCCATCCATTCCGGGCAACATGATATCCAGAATGACAAGGTCATAGGGATGTTGCTGTATGCTGGACCAGCCTTTAGAGCCATCAGCAAACACATCCACAGACAGTCCGATATCACTCAGGTGTAATTTAACCAGTTGAGAAATATCTTTATTATCTTCAATTAGAATAATTTTTTTTGTAATCATAAGGTTAATTCCGTCTGCCAGTGAGTCTCACTGTCAGACGGATTATAGTCCAGAAAGTTACAACGCCAGTACTTCAATACGTAGCGTCGGGTTATCAAATTTATCAGCCTCGCTTAAGGTTGATGTTGCATGATTATCATCCACACTCACTATACCAGAATGCAAAGTCACTACAGAAGTCACATCATCACGAGCTGCATTGAAGCCTTCTCCACCATCTGCAGGTCCGGGAATTGTTCCTGCTGTTTCGCTGTTCATCTCTGTTCCCGCATCAAACGTATAACTGAACAACGACAGCTTTTGTCCCGGATCAAGATTGCCCAGTGCAACACCACTGATACCACTGAAAGCATCATTGGTATTCACCAGCATTCCCGCTACTGACAGATAATTATCATCAATATCTTTCATTTCAAGGATAAATTCTGTACTCGCTCCCGGTGCCAGGGCTGCCGTATCGGCATGTTGTGGATTCGCAACTGAAAGCGCCAGCAGTGCACTGCCATCGCCACCTTCAGCCATGGTTTCCAGAGCCACACTGGCGGCTTCACCAACTTTCCAGAAACTGAACCCGCTATCATGCAGCAAAGCTACCGGCGGAGAGAGTGGTTGTGCATTAGTTAAATTGGTAATTTTAATACGATAACTCTGATGCTCCATACTGTCCATGTCATCATCATTATCGGAGCAGGCTGATAGTGCCACAATGAATGCACCACATAGCAAAGTTTTATAGCTTAATATACTCATGAGTTTCTCCTAATTCACTTCGACAACCAGACGTGCAACAGGATTTAACCAGCGATGTACCCGACTATCCAGGTCACTTGCTCCGCCCGTTGCATCGGTATCTCCGATAACTCCACGATGTATATGAACATTAGCGTTACTATCGACACCAGCTACACCCGTGGCACCCGTACCACCTGAACCTAAAGGATCGGCCGGGATACCTGC
>CALCSG010000044.1 GCA_937894085.1 uncultured Gammaproteobacteria bacterium
ACAGCGGTTAAATATGGAGGAGGCTGAAAATAAACAGACCCTGCAAAGTTTACAACAGGTAACCGGGTGGTCTAATTTACCGATGATTTACATCAATGGTGAAATGATTGGTGGAGAATGGGAACTTACCAGCCAACAGCAGTTGGGAATGAATACCTGTGGTCGTTCGACTCATGGATTTGCCAATATCATTGGTTATTGCGGCTTAATCCCGTTTGTAGGATTAAGTGTGTGGTATGCAATGACCAAAGATGTTCAACAGGCGGGCTTCGTGCTATCAGCTTTATTAGCGTATGCAGCTATCATTTTAAGCTTTGTCGGTGCCATTCACTGGGGGCGTTCATTACATGAGCCTCATATGGTCAAATCCAATTTATTACAGCTTATTTCAATAATTCCAACTTTACTCGGTTGGGCTGCTTTGTTAGTGCCGGCTAAAGTCGGGCTAATGATTTTAATAGTCAGCTTTTTTCTTATTTATCTTTTCGATAGGATTCAATATAAGCAGCTCTACTGGATGCAGAAAATACGTTTTAACCTGTCTATGGGGGTAATTTTTACCCTGTTAATTAGTTTGCTGGCCGCACAAAAGTTTTAGGTTACAATAAATTTTTTATTGATTTTGTCGCTCGCTATTGTTGGTTGACATAAAAACAGGATCTTATGGCCGCAACTGAAACTGATTTACATGCCTATTTTGTAATGGCTCTAATAGTGCTGGCTTTAGTATTATTTGCTAATGAAAAAATCCGTATTGCAAGTTCCAGCCTGTTTATCCTGGTATTGCTGACACTTGTTTTTGAGTTGTTTCCTTTTACTACAACTCATGGAATATTAAATAGTTTTGAGTTTTTAACCGGGTTTGGTCATCGCGCTCTGATAGCCGTATGTGCCCTGATGATCGCCGGTCAGGGCCTGGTCAGAACGGGTGCATTAGAACCCATCGGTCGCGTACTAGCTCATTACTGGTCCAGCAGCCCGGCATTAGTGTTTTTGCTAACGTTAATTACAGGCGCATTACTAAGTGCATTTGTGAATAACACGCCCATCGTGATTTTACTATTGCCAATTCTGATTACTGTTTCCATAAAAACAGGTACCTCTGCTTCTTCGTTGTTGATGCCGGTCGGCTTTGCTACCTTAATGGGTGGAATGTCTACTACTATTGGTACATCCACCAATTTACTGGTCGTCTCTTTTGCATCAGAGTTGGGGGTTAGAGAGTTCGATATGTTTGATTTTTTTCTACCCGCAATGATTGCCAGTAGTGTGGGTATTGTGTATTTATGGCTCATAGCACCGCGCATAATGCCGAACAGAGATCCGCGTTTATCATCGACTTCTGCACGTATATTTACTGCTCAATTACGCATCCAGAAAGATGGCTTTGCTGAAGGTTCCACTCTTGCTGAGTTAATATCAATCACCGATGGCCAGATGTTGGTGGCAGAAATTTTAAGAGGCAAAGATGCTACTCGATTAACACCTTTACCCGATATTATCATGCGTGAAAATGATGTAATTGTGGTAAGAGATACTCCGGATAAACTTAAAAATTTTGAAACTTTACTGGGCGCCAGACTTTTTGCCGGAGATAAGCCGGTAGATGTCGATCACCCTCTGCAGGACGATGAACAACAAATAGCCGAAGTAGTGGTGGTGCCGGGTTCTACACTGGATGGCATGACGCTTAAAAATGCGCGTTTCACAGACCGCTATCACCTGTTGGTTCTGGCGTTGCATCGCGCCAATCGCTGGCGCAATCAGCCGGGTACAAGGCATACTGAAGAAGTAAAATTAAAGTCAGGAGATGTCATTCTGGTGCAGGGTTCAAAAGAGAGTATTAAAAAGTTAAAGGCCAGCCGCAATATCATGGTGTTAGACGCCCGGACAGATTTGCCCCAGTCAGATAAAGCTTATTTATCTCTGGGTATAATGTTGTTCATTATAATGAGCGCTGCTACCAGTTTTTTACCGATAGAAATCAGTGCCTTAAGCGGCGTTTTTTTGATGTTGGCATCCGGATGTTTACGCTGGCGGGATGTGACCAGGGCTTTAAGCGCTCCGGTTATTTTGATCATTGTTACCAGTCTGGCGATGGGTAATGCATTACTGCAAACTGGCGGGGCAGGGTTACTGGCACAGCAATATGTCACTTTAACCGCTAGCTGGACACCTATAGCTATT
>CALCSG010000045.1 GCA_937894085.1 uncultured Gammaproteobacteria bacterium
TAGTAAATCGATCCCGGCCGGAAGCGTAATTATCTAAAAATCGTGTTAATACATAGCCTGTTTTGCCTCTGCCTGTTTCTACCAGGGAATACTTGGTTTCAGCATCCTGTTCTATCACTTCAACACCTTCACCACTTTTTAACATGGATACGATATTGTTGGATGTACTAGGGCCACTACGTAAGGTTATTTCAAACTGATCAGTCACATAACGTGTCTCAGCCCAACCTTGAGTTGACAAAAAAATAGAAGTTAATAATAAAGCTGCTTTCATGGGAAGGGTTTTGAATATAGTCATTGATTTAAAATTTATAAAAATAGTCTAACGAAATCATAGTAACATTAATTTCATTATCATCAGTCTGAGTGTATGTGGATGACTGATAGGAGAAATCAATAAAATTTTGAGAATTAATTGAGTAATTAACACCAGTAGTAAAAATAGAACCTGTATCGGGTAAGCTTGGGTTGGCTGTTGTCGAATTGAACTCGTGATGTAAAGAGACTGCATCACGGGCTGCCACCGTATCTAATAAAGTCGAGATGTTATCTGCAGAAGTTGATTCGATGTCTTCATCCTGAAACTTGAAGTTTACATAAACAATGAAATCTTCATTAATTAGTAAATCAGTGTTTATGAACAGGCCCATTGCTGTTTTTTCTGAGGTTTCAAAATTTTGTACAATTGCTTCCAGCCCGCCGGTTACCGTAACTACATCATTAAATCTTAATGTATCTGCTAAAACCAGAGATGTTTTAGAATAATCGCGAAAAGCATTATCAGAACTTTCTAATTCATGTCGCAATGCCAAAGAATAAACAGGTTCAGAAAAACCACTTTTGGGAATAAAACTGTAAACAACTTCAATCAATAGACCATTACTATCTTTTTGATCGGTATCGGTATTTTTTTTGGTATACAGGTCAGCATTCAGGTTAACTACTGAACGTCGACTCAGGCCTTTGCTATAACGAACGGAGCCAGTCAGCTGATTATATGTTTCTGTAAAACCTTCAAAATTTTCTGCAGCAATTCCCAGCTGTATAATATAAGTTGGCGCTGCAGCGTTCGCATTAAATGCAAACAGAGTAGCTGCGGTGATAGCGCTATTTATAATATACCGGGTTAAACTCATGAAGTGTCTCAGAATTAGAAAAAGTAAGCATCCCTGAAGGTGTGCTAGTGTGCCTGTTTACGCTAAAAACAACAAGACTGGCGGGCAAACTAAAAAATGTAAATATTTTTAACTTTCCACGATTTGCATGAATACTAGTGTAGTCTTCTGTACTGCTCGTCTATGTATGCGCTCAGTACAGGACACTACACTAGCTATTTATCAGTTGGCTTATAGTTTCGGGTTCAGCTTTAATATCGAATAGGTTATGCTCAGTGCGTAATCAAATTTAAGAGATAA
>CALCSG010000046.1 GCA_937894085.1 uncultured Gammaproteobacteria bacterium
TGTATGTCTAGCCACATTCAGAGGTTATGCACTTATTATACGAATTCAGGTAATATGAAATTAAGACTAGGGCGAGATAGTTCTTCTATGCGCTGGCGTGATAGTCGCACAGAAAAAAATCAGGGGTTTATCAGCATTGATGGCAGGGTAGTCATTGATGGAATAGCCGCACTGAAAGCTGAATCTTACAGTTTTCCCAGTTTTAGTCTGGAAGCCATGGCACAGCATTTTCTGGGTAGGGGTAAAGCAACCGATGATGTTGAAAATCGACTCGCATCAATTACCCGTGATTTTAAAAGTAACAAAGTCAAACTGGCCGACTATAACTTGCAGGACTGTATTTTAGTGCGGGATATTTTCGACACAATAAAGCTCATGGACTATCTCATTTTTCGTAGTCAATTAACCGGGCTTGAGCTGGACAGGGCAGGCGGTTCAGTCGCTGCATTTGTAAATTTGTATTTACCAAAATTACACCGGCAGGGTTATATTTCACCGAACTTACCAGTTGGAGGAGGGTTGGCAAGCCCCGGTGGTTATGTTATGAATTCAAAACCGGGTTTGTATAAACACGTACTGGTGCTTGATTTTAAAAGCCTGTATCCGTCCATCATACGCACATTTAAAATTGACCCGTTAGGCCTGATAGAAGGACTGAAAGATCCTGAGCATGCCATTCAAGGGTTTAGAGGTGGCTACTTTTCCAGAGAAAGACACCTGTTGCCAGAAATTATTACTGAGCTGTGGGCGCAGCGTGACCAGGCTAAAAAAGATAACGACAAGGCGCGCTCGCAGGCCATAAAAATCATCATGAATTCGTTTTATGGGGTACTCGGTTCGGGAGGATGCCCTTTTTATGACAGCAAACTCGCAAGCTCTATAACCTTGCGTGGTCATCAAATAATGCAGCAAACAGCTAGCTGGATTGAGAGCGAAGGCTATCAGGTTATCTACGGTGATACTGATTCAACTTTCGTGCTATTAAACGCAACGGTAAGTGATAAACAGGCGAATGAAATTGGTCAATCACTGGCCGACATGATAAACAGGAACTGGCAGAAAAAATTGGCTGAAGAGCACCAGATAGACTGTTTTCTTGAAATTGAATTTGAATCGAATTTTTCCCGCTTTTTAATGCCCACCATAAGAGGCTCAGAACATGGAAGTAAAAAACGTTATGCGGGTTTATTAAAAACGGGAGATGAAGAAAAGCTGATTTTTAAAGGTTTGGAAAATGTAAGAACCGACTGGACGGAACTTGCCAAAGGCTTTCAGTTAAAACTCTATCAAATGGTATTTCGAGATGAAGATCCGACAGATTTTATTCTGGAAACAGTCCATCAAACACTATCCGGTGAACGGGATGCAGAATTAATCTATCGAAAACGACTGAGAAGAAGCCTTCACAGCTATGTTAAAAATGTACCACCGCACGTGAAGGCTGCGAGGATTGCCGATGCGGAAAATTTAAAGCTTGGGAAAAGGCTCAGGCATCAAAACAAAGGCTGGATATCTTACCTTATGACTGTAAATGGGCCGCAGCCAGTTGATTATGTGTCTGCAAAAATAGATCACCAGTTTTATGTTGACCGACAGATAGAGCCTGTCGCTGATGGTATTCTGTCATTTATCGGTTTATCGTTTAAAAATATTGTAGATCTGCAGATGGGGTTGTTTTGATATCAAGTGATTTTTCTATTGCTTACGCTATCTGACTTCATGAAGTTTCGGTTTCAGGTTTTAGCTTTGGGTGTTGTGAGCTCCAGATTTTTTTATTGAGCCTTTTAGTATTTCATCAAATGCTTGCGGTTTGCCCAGACCATAACCCTGAGCGTAATCTACCCCTATTATTTTTAACATATCCAGTATTTCATCGTTTTCTACAAACTCAGCCACTGTTTTCATTCCCATTACATGCCCGATTTCATTGATTGATTTGACCATGGCCCGGTCTATCGGATCTTCGACAATATTTTTCACAAACATGCCGTCAATTTTCAGGTAGTCGACGGGCAAATTTTTTAAATAGCCAAACGAAGATAAGCCACTTCCAAAATCATCGAGAGCAAACTTACAACCAAATTCCTTCAATATGGAAATAAAAGTAATTGCCGCATTCAAATTAGAAATAGCGACAGTTTCAGTGACCTCAAAACATATTTTTGCGGGGTTAATGCCGGTTTTTCTGAACTGGGTGGATATGAATTCAAGAAAACCACTGTTGGTTAAAGACGGGCCGGAAAGGTTGATCGAGACAGAGGAAACCTGATCGACAAACTCAGGATGTGCTGCTAATTGTGAAAAAGTGTTTTTAACGACCCAGGCATCCAGCGTTTCAATAAAATTATAACGTTCTGCAGCGGTTAGAAAAGCACCTGGTGGAATGATATTGCCATCTCTATCCTGCATTCTGAGTAAAAGCTCATAATGTTTATGACCACTCTGATCGACAGGTACGATGGGTTGAGCGTACAGGCAAAACCTGTTTTCTACCAGAGCTTCATGAATTCTGGTGACCCATTGCATCTCACCCTGGCGTTGCGCAAGTTCGATATCATCCGGGTGGTATATATGGATTCTGTTACGTCCTAAATCTTTAGCCATGTAACAGGCGGCGTCAGCCTGTTTTAATAGCTCGGTAATGCTGGTTGCAGTCTCGGTGATGGCGACCAGCCCTATACTCACACCAATTCGAAATGTTTGTCCTTCCCATGAAAACTGAAAATCCTGAATGTTCGTCAATATTTCATTGGCAACGCGAGTTGCCTGGTCCAGAGAACAGTGTTCCATCAGGACACCAAACTCATCACCTCCCAGTCGTGCAAGAGTGTCCCGTTTACTGACAATTTCCGCTAACAGGCGACCAAGTTGCTTCAATAGTTCATCACCGGCGATATGCCCACAGGTATCATTAATAACCTTGAATTGATCGAGATCCAGAAAACAAAGGGCATGTTCATCTTTAACCTGTGGTGAAATTAACAGTGTTCTTTCAGTACGTCGTTCAAATTCCCGTCGATTAAGCAGACCGGTGAGAACATCATGAGTAGCCTGGTAGCTCAGCTGCTCAGTTAACTCATGCTCATGGGTTACATCATCCTGTATGTCGATGAAATGAGTTATTTCCCCTTCAGTATTTTTTACTCCTGAAATTGAATTATAGGACCAGTAACAACTACCGTCTTTCCTGCGATTGTGAAATTTTCCCTTCCATTCTTTTCCGGCAGTAATGGTCTTCCATAAATCGACATAAATCGATCCTGCAGTTTCTCCTGATTTGAGAAATTTTGGATTTTTTCCAATGGCTTCTTCTTTTGAATATTTTGTTATTTCGCTAAACTTTGGGTTTACATATTCAATAATGCCAAGCATATCAGTGATTACTATCGCCGAAGAACTAAATTCAACTGCTCGAGAAAGTTTCCTGAGTTCTTCTTCGGCCTGAATTCGAGCGGTAATATCATTCATCGCAATGAGAGAGATATCACCTAAAGGTGTCATTTTGAATTCTACATGGCGAGATGTACCGTCCTTGATAGTCAAATTCCAATATTGAATATCTATTTCTGAATTATTTTCTGCAGCCACTTTTATTGCCCGACTCCATGAATCCTGTACTTTTTTACGATAGGATGCGTCTGGATAGGCTTTTTCCCACCACTGTTCTGCCGTCGAGATATCTTTAAGCGTGTAGCCAAATACTTCAATAAATTTATCATTGAATAATTCTATATCCTGATTCGAGTTGGTGAGCACCATTGGGATGGGCGCTCGCCGTATAGCAAGTTCAAACTTTTCATTAGCTTTCAGGATAGTTTGCGTCTGTTTTTTTACCTGTCTTTTCAGGCTGATATTCCACAGCCAGATCAGTACTAGCAAGCTCACTATTATTGAAGTAATGAGTAAAATAGTAGAGGCCGGTATCCCAGGTGAGTGGTGAGTTACCCATTTATTGAAAAGTTTGGATTTTCGGTCAGCATCGATCTGTTGAACGGCTTTAGATAATAACTTGCTTAACTGTGAATCTTTCAGGGATGTAGCTGCAGATAACTCATTCGAATAACCTGATTCTCCGGCTATTTTTAAATTAGCAATTCCCTGACTGGCGATAAGATAGGATGCATACATTTGATTAATAATCATTGCATCACAGGCGCCGGTAGAAACCGCACGTAAGCCTTCAAGGTTATCACTTACACCAGCTGGTTTTATACCAGGAAAATAATCTTGAATGTAATCGTTGATTGCATAATTAGAAACAGTACAAACTTTACTGTTGATCAGGGTTTGCATAGTGTCTGATGTGTAATCAGTCCTGGTGACAATGACATATGGAACCTGGATGAAGGACGGCGTGAAGGACAGGTATTTGGAACGATCAGTTGTCGGAGCTATACCGACAACGATAAAGTTATGTCTGATTTTGGAATACTCAATCAGTTCATTCCATGAGTCAAAATGTTTAAATTTAAAGCTGATCTTCAGTTGCTGTTCGATTTCGTGTAAATAATCCACCAGTAAACCGACATATTCACCATTTTCATTGTGAAATGCGTTGGGTGGGGCTTCATAACCAAACAGGACTTCCAGTTCGAATTCATGTTGCTGAAGCCATTTTAACTCATCGGGAGATATCAGTTGCCGGGGTTGTTGAAAACAACTGATTAAAACGCCGGACAGTAAAAACACTGAGTTTAATTTTAAAAAAATAGAAAGCCAACTTTTTTTAAACAGCACAAGATGGTTACCTGTATTGAGATAAGTAAAGTACTGCGTCCTTTGGATTCTTATTATAATTGAAGAATTTTTGTCCCCCTAATGCAGATAATCAAACTCTTTATACTTTTATAGTTGTTAAAAGGAAAAGATCAAGTCGTTCAAGCCGCTGAAAATTAGAAAAATACACAGCTAACTAAACTGTTAGCAGTAAACAGAGCGTTAACTGGTTAAAGCTGTATAACCGCGGTATGTAATAATCG
>CALCSG010000047.1 GCA_937894085.1 uncultured Gammaproteobacteria bacterium
ATAATGTGATAAAAAAACGGGGATAACCCATCATTTATTTTGGTTACTCTCACTTATCTTCAATTTGTATTACCAACTCAGAAATTAAGGCCGCATACTCTGAACGCTCAAGCAAGCTATTGGCTCCTTGAGGGGAGAACACCGAGATAGTGTCACCGGTACTTTCACTCAATCCATACAAGGTCGCGACATCTATAACACTCTTACTCCTTGGCAATAATGCGCCTGGGGCGCTATCCGAACCTAACGTAGAGAAAGCCTCTTCTGCAAAATTAAGCTTTTGTAATGCGTCATACAATCGCATGTACAGGTTTGAAAAAGCTTCACTCTCGCCCCAAAGAACGCTCAAAAGCTGGGCTCGGCTTTGAACACTTAGCCTCGGCAGCAGGTTGGCTGCACGTTCCCAAAACCCCTCGGTTAAAGCCCTGATACGAGCTACACCTCTAAAATTGCGCGTGAAATAATCCCTTATGTCAAAGACATCAACACTACTCATCGTATCCACGGATTGTGTCTGGGCATTCGACTGCGCCTCAGTGAGCAGTTTTTCTATCTCATCGGCTTCCAGCACAGAAATCATGGCGGGATCAACATCTGAGAGGTAGGTATTGCCCAGTATCTTGATTATGTCGATCTGATCCAGCAAGCGTGTTCTCACCGGTGCCTGTGGAAAGGGTAAGTGATGCTCATGGATGGAAAATCTGGTTACTATGCCGGTAGACTCCTTACCACCTTCCGGGTTGATCCGTTTGAGAAAATCTATGGAGTCTCCACCGATTTTTGCCTGAAGCGGTTTTTCTCCTTCTCTTGCCAAGGCGGATATTAGGTAAGACTTCCCTGATTGGCTGGGGCCAAATACCGAAACGGCCATTGGCCGTTCTGCGGCTCTTCCCAGACGTTTCAACTGAGTGATGTATTTGTTGAATTCACGTCGAATCGCCTGACCTTCCTGCCCGACTACTTCGCTATGATCTGTGCTCCAGGTAATAAAGTCATTAGCTACTTGAGCTGCTGCTTTACATTGAGCAGATAATTGATGATCTTTATCTCTCATTGTTTTCTCCAACATATCCTTCAAGCTTCAATCACAAAGGCACCAGTATCCATCCAGTAACCTTGGTCATTTCGCAATGTCTGTAATCTGAACCTCACCAATGACTTGGGTTTAGCATTTCCCTCACCATCTTCGATCATTTCGACATCAAAGAGTTTGCAGTCCTTATCTTCCTCTTCAGGAATGAGTCCTAAAGTAATCTTCAAAGGCAATTTCAAACGGACTGCGCTAGACCGATCGTTAAAATCCAGTCGATAAATCAAGGTACCAGGCCAACGTTCAACGTTCATTTGCCTAAAACCGATAAACATAGGTCCGCTAAAAACAATTTCTCCACTGACATACTGATTTTCCCGGGAATGTCTGACCTCGACGGCCTTATCCAGGTTAATATTGCTAAAATACAGATTTTTATTCTTGATGTGACCTGTATCATCCATTTTTCCAATGAAGTTAGCGGTAGAGCTCAACTTCAATGTATCGCTTCTTAAGCTAAACCCTACCAGATAGCCATTCGATAAGGCGCATACCATCGCACCCACGGCGGCTGTAGTTTTGGGGTCTGACAATCGACCTTTAAAATCCCGAAAGGGATACCATGAACCCACCTTATAGTTGTGCATGGAGACGACACGATCAATGGGGACAGGTAACTTGGCGATGACGGTGTTTCGTACACCTGGCATCATACTGGGCCTTCCAGACAACAGTACATAATCACAAGAATAATGGTTTATTAATTCGCACAGATCCCCAAGTAGCCCTGACACCTTTCGTATGACGGTATTATCGACAGATTCCAGTTCTACTTGATATTCAATCTCTTCAAAGCTTGCAGGTGTACCACCAAATTTTTCGATACCCGCATTGAGATATTCTAAAACGGCTTCACTGGGTGCGGTAGTTTGATCGAATATATCCGTGTATTTTAGCGTATAGCTGCTACTACCGTAACTAACATCATAATGTTCATATAAACCAATGATACGCAGCCCGATAGGGATAAAAATCTGATTACTGAACAGCCTGCGCTTAAGATGTTCACGCTCATCTTCATTTGCTCGGCTTTCACCAAATAGCATGGCCAGTAACATTTCAGGCTCAGTCACGCCACATAGAATGATGTATTCCTGAAATACCGGAAGAATATGCCGCTCAATGACTGATTGCAGAATATCGTCTCCGGCAATATTGAAGCCTTCATGAATTTCCTGAACCGGCTTAATCAAATCTCCTTCAGTTAAATTATAGGTGGTGACAATTAAATCTGTTGTACCCCCACCCACGTCGATACTGGCAATTCTCAGTCGGTGACTTCGTGATGAGTCGAAATCTCGCTGACTGGCTTCAAAAAACTCTCCCGCATCACCCCGAAAATTGACTTTGACCTCGTTGTACAGAAATACAGCTTGTGTTCCCGTCGCTTCATCCCATCGTAATACCAGGGATGGAATGCTGTCATTGGGTACTTTCATGACGTCTAGAACCGCCTTCAATGCCAGTTGGGCTCGCTTTTCAAACAGCTTGCGCTCGGATAAAGCCATGGCGGTGGGCATGGTCAGGACTATTCGGTTAAGACGACGAGGGAGGTCTTTCATCGACCTTTTTCGACGCTGACTGAACGCATTTATTTGCATCAGTGCTTGCGAAATGACCTCTGCAATAAAGAACATCATCATCGAACTTCTAGAATAAGAAGCCCGGGTTGCACAGGCAGAATCTGGATCTTCTTTATCCCACTCATCACCACTATTGGTCAGGTGCTGGAAGAATGTTCCTCGAATAGCCGGGGTTCTTGTGGGTTTATCCCCTTTGCTCCCGAAATTATTAAAATACCAATCGTGTCTGATTTCTGGAGTATCCCAAAGATATCGCTTGGGTGATGACATGCCGGTTAAACCATCAGTACTCTTTGAGGTATTAAACAATCGATTCGCCTCCCATCCCACTCGGGCAGGAGTAGGCCATTGAAAAGCATCATTGCGGCTTCGATGTGTCGATCGATTATTTCCAAACCCTTCGCGATGAAATTCGATCATGCTCGGAAAGGGCTGATTATAGACCTGTTCAGCGGAACTCAAGTCTCGCAACTCCAATGAATAACTATTATTCAGGTCGATAACCTCATTATTATCAGACTCAATCAAAATACCGCAGGTTCGAGAATTTCCTATATCGATCGCTAAATCTACATTGACGGGTGTGTATTGAGCCGGCGTACTAACGGTATCGCTAAAATATAACCGTGGTAGCAATTCAATGTCGTTAAATAGATCTATCAGGGCAACATAAAAGGCTAGTGAAGCAAAAGCATCCTGATTTTGTTTGGCACTTTCGAAACGCTTTGGCCCATACTTTTCAAGAAGGTAACCATCATAAGCGTCATCGATAATCGATTTCCCCCATTTGTCGGTGACTAGATATTCAAGATCATTTAATGTCTTAGCAAGTAAAAAGTGTGCACCCGTAGTGACATCTACCTCGGAAGGAGCTGCATAAGGACGATTGGGGTAGGTTTCGAGTAAGTTAGTATCGATGACAATCGTGATGCGGTGGGTATGATTATCTACATCTGGCTCTTCAAGTTCACTGATCCGAAATCGGGCCCAATTGAGCGGCCCCTTATCTAGCTTGACGGCTCCAGACCTGTTTTTTTCCTTGATACGTAGTAGTGGCAATGGAAGCCAGGCTCGATCGAAGGTAGAGAAAGCCTTAGCAATATTGACTGTTATCTGGCTGTCATCTTTTATTTCGGCACCAGTATCATCAATAATTTTACCGCTGGTCTCATGCTCCCTGGTACGAAAGAGTTGGATTTCATCACCATTGCGCTTCTTTCCATAGGTAGGACTAAAACGATGAGCATCGATATTGATGCTAAAGTCTAAAAACTGAATACCGCTATAGGGTATCAAAGAGACAAAATTGTCTTTAACCGTATCTTGAAGCACCAGTGGTTCCTTACTTTTTATTGTTCTGATGACGGGTTAAGTATCTTATACCAACCTGTATTTCCTAGTATTTATATTTTGGGTGTAGATTAAGCACTAAACTTAAACGCAATTATTATACAAGTGTAGGAGAATAACCATATTCACCCTGCATCACAAGCGTGGAATCGTGGCCATTAATCAGTCCGTTGATCCAGATCACACTAGCGACCATCCATTCAGCACCCTGAAAACCAACTGTAATTTTGAACGACTGCTACCATGCAAGTAATGTGTAAAAAACCTTCTGTATACTCAATCCACAGCTATTTTTCAATCGAGTAGAGCATCAGCAAAATAGAATGATATGCTTTTGCTATAATACAGCTGTAATTGGTAGTAATTTTACTGCCCGATTTACGACCTTTTAATTGATGCAATGTCTGCTATAGAGGGTACAAATTTGTTGATTAACTAACCGGTTTCTACTTAGTTTTTACCACTCAAGAAAGCAATACTATGTTTTCTCAAATGACCGGTATGTCCATCTTTAAGACTGAGTAGAAATCTTGGTGATTTTTCTGTTTTACTTGTAAATCGAAGTTTCTAATTCTTCCTATGTCCGGTATGGAGAAACCAGAAAATTCTGAAATGAGATTATCTAGTTTAATTTTTTTTTCAAGAACTGCTAGCTCAAATTATCAAGATAGTCCGGCTTCCAGTTAGGAGTCTTACAAATCATTTTATTTCACTTCAAGTAGCTCAAAGATCGATTTTTTGGAAACATGATGACCTACTCCAGTGTGGCGAAAGCCGACATTCATGGTCTGGAAAACTTGGGACTAAAACTCTAAATTACATTTTATATCTTGGTCAGTAGTAAATTTAAAATTGAAGAAATCAGTCATTGGAATTGGAGCTTTTTGAACAAACGGTTCAGATTGTGGCTCGCGGGCGGGCTCACACAATCTAACCTTGTTCGTTAGGCATTTTCTCTACTCAGTAATTCTCTTATAACTGATGAATCAATAACTAAATACTCTTCAGTATAAATATTGAATTCGATTATAGTGCCAGCGAACTTTATCTTTCCTTGATGGTCTGCAGCATATACAGGACTTCCACTCATACCGTCAGGCGAATACCCTTCTGGCGTTGGAGTTTTAACTTTGAGAGTATGGCAAAAATCAAATATGCTTTGTCTAGCTGAAACTATCCCGTTAGTTAAATAGGCCTGTTGTTTAATTTTTCTTTCATCGTAGCTTATTTCGTGAGATGGATTTTCTGATAAATAACCTCTCAACCATACATCATTAATTCCTTTATCTGATAGTGTAATTATTGATTCGGTGTTACTTAGATCAATGGCCTCTACGGATTTTAGCTGCTCTTCAGAATGAATATCCGTAGAAACCTCAAGTAATACTTGGTCATAATGCTTAGAATCTTCAGCTTCTTCTATTTTGGCTCTTAATGTAAAGCAAAAGCTAAAAAAATCATCTTTACCTGTTGGTATAGGATAAAGCGTATCTTCCGGTTTTAATTGATGATTTTCATAACAGTGAAATGCGGAAACAATATACAACTTATTTCCCCAACGCACAGGGAAGCATGATCCCGCATATGAATATGGCCATTCGTCATAACCTGTTTCATAAAGCACAGGTTTAGTAGCCTCTAAAATTGGTGGAGTATCCATGTTATATTTTTATGACTAACACTGCGCATCACCGGAAATTTACGGCGCGTAGCAGAGCAATTTATCCGTGGTTAGGCATTGTATTTCTTTATTGAAAAGTAACACATAGAGGAACAAATATTTCTTCCTAATCTCACAAACTCTTCTTCGCTAAATCCTATTGGGATGTGTGCACCATCGCTAATGAAAGTAAACACGGCTGCTAATGCTTTCTCTTCTTTTTCTACTAAAAAGCCGTTTACCCTCAGAAAAGAAAGTGATGGACCCCAAGTATTTCCAGAGGACTTATTATTCACAAACCCTTTTTCGATGGCTATCTTTCTAATGGTAGTTTCTAAAGCAATCCTGATATTTGTTAAGCTGCCATTGAAATCTGAAGGGGATTTCAAAAAATCGGATGCTGATGCGAGGATACGTGTTTTAACTTCAATATCAATATCTAATCCAGATTTCTCCAGCTCATTAAGCAGGGCATCTTCAACAGGTTCTTTTCCCTCATAATTTGGATCGAGAGCTTTTACAGACTTATGCTCGATCTGATAACCGTCTAGTAGTAGCGATTTCCTAAATTCTTCAAACTGATCGTCATACTCATATTTAGGGGAGGAATTATTTCTCAACACTTTTCCAGTATTTGCAACTTCCAATACTAAATCGGCTAACTGTTTATCAGTTGCAGATTTTATTTCATCGCTCATGTTTACCAAAGAAGAAGCGGCATATGGGTCTAAACTATACTTATCTAAAACCACATTAATAACCTGTTTATCTATGACACCGAGCAACTGGGCTAATGATATTATTGTTCTCTTTGAAAGTTGCATAGATCGATTCCCTAAGTTGCCTAACGAGGCTGTAGAAAAAGGTCAGCTTTAATTTTTACCATGAAAATGACCTCAAAAATACGTTTGTACGTGAATTTCATCTAGCTAATCCTCGGCTAATAATATTTGAGGAACCTCTCCGTTCAAAATTTTAAGGTAGCAAAGTTATTCACACCTTTTCCTACAGCCTCAACGCTTGCCATAACTGGCAGTTAACTGCCCGTGTTAATGGTTTTGTTAGCAGCTTTTTCTACTAATTTAACTAATGAATTCCTGTCAACAATCTCAATCTGAGGGAATTGTTCAGCAACTTCTCTAGCACCTTTAGTTACATAAGAAGAAGTTACTAACAGGCCACGGTTTGCGTTGCTATTAAGTACAACACCAGCTAAGCCTCTGAGTACCGACGCTCCCACTGGATTATTTTTAGAGTATTTTTTTACTTCCACTAGAATTCTATTCTCTCCAAAATCATCCTCTCCTCTGAGGATTATATCGTAGCCCCCATCACGTGTTTGTGGTGTAAGTTGAGAATCATAACCAAGATGTGTAAATACTTGGGCAACCAGCTCCTCAAATTCTTGTGGGGTCAATTCATCGATAAGCTCAGGATGTTTATGAACAAGTTTAATAAGGGACTTACTTTCGTATTTAGAATCTTTGCTTCTTGATATTTTAATTTCTTCATCTTCACTATCAAGTATTACTTGATCGAAACTTGCTCTATCTGTTGTTGCCTCTCTCAGTTTTGTTCCAGTAAGATCAGCCTCTGATAAATTTGCATCATTTAAAGAGGTACCAAGTAGATTTGCTGATTTTAACGAAGCTTGATTCAAAAGTGCCCCATCAAGAATTGCATTTGAAAAATCAATTCGGTCAAGTATCGCTTCTCGCAAATCCACGCCAACGAGATTTCGACCCTGCAAGTTATGTCCGCTCAAATCGGGTTTCCAATTAGGGTTTTGCAGCCTAATTTCATTCCATTCTTCTGGGCGCGATCTCTCGAGTAAAATATGAGCGTTACTAATATCAAAAACTTTTTGAATAAATAATAATCCACTTAATTTCCATCCAATTGCAGCGCCTAGTAGCACTGCAGATAATATTGCGACAATAAGGTATTCAATCACTTGGACACCTCGTGCAACACTCTTATAGCTGAGAAAACTAATACAAATGCAATGAAATATGATACCGCAGATAAAAATAATATCTTAATATCAATGATACCTGATCCGCTGTAGGTTCTAGATATGCTCCCTCCTATTAGCATCGTCCATATCCAGACAGGAATACCAATCAAAAACAAATATAGATACTTTGGTGTGAAGCCCACAGAATCTGAAATAGTGACGCCATATTCTACAGAATAGCCAGTTTTCTGTTTGGTCACCTTAGGTACCAAACGGGCATTGTAATAGGTCTGTTCGGATGCTGATAACGTAAAAAGTACACCAAGTGCCCATAGGGATATTTCCGACGGAATATTGATCCAGTACAAATGGTCTCTAAATGCGAACGCCTTTATGACCGCTGAAGTCATGAATAGCAATGACCATGCGACCAATGGCCCATAAACTGATAGTTTAATCTCTCTCATGTATTTCCTTGACTGCTAACATATAAGCGTTTATACGCTGTGCGCAGCATGGCGTATAAATGTCTGTTGGACTATGCCGCGACTGGCACACTCTTAATAAATGGGGATTGTATTTTTGAACCTGCTTTGGTTTTTGCCAATGAACAGGAGCCCTGGTGTCTGACTCCCTGTTTTGGCTAATGGTATCGCTCAGCTTCCGCACATTCCCTGCTAATTTTGGTTATTTCCAACTCAGTTTAAGTCATTTTAAAGCGATTGAACATAGTGATCCAACAGGCAAGTTACTGCCCGTACTCTTTACCCTGTTCTCCCGTTAACTCGTTAGTTTATATAGTAACCCCCTTACTAACCTCGATATGGATACAACAGGTTGCAGTTTCCGGAATAAAAACCAGATTGACCTTTATGGCATAGAGAGGACAGGGGCAGGTCTGAGGTTTTTGTGCCTCCTCTTTTACCACCTTCGGTTTTTCCAGAATCTTACGGATGACTTCCAGCGCGCTCTTTCTACACCGATTCGACAGCAAGCCATAATGGCGAAATATTGATCGACAAGGGGCATCAGTCCTTTCGGTAGCACGTGCATCAGAAAGCGGCGGATAAACTCTGTGGGATGACAGGGTGTCGGACTTGTTTTCCAGGTAGTCTTTAAGACTGAACGTCACCTGTTCTTTGTCCATGCTGATGCGGCATTGGTTAGATAGCGTACTGGATATTTAAACCACTAATCTGACACAGAATTCTGAACACCCTCATGATGCATTCGGTATGATTGTGACAATGCTTGCTGTACACCACCCAGTCCTTTTGCATGAGCTGGTTGAGTACGTGGTAAATTTCATTGGTTCGTCTAATACACTGAAGTTTTCTTTCGATAGAGAATGTCTGCTTTTGAGAAATTATCCGTGTAATATTCAGTTATCTATTTCATTTTAATCATAGATCTAGCCATCTTCCCTGTTTGTCATCAATGGCCGGTTAGTCCATTTCAGGGACAAATAGAAAATTAAAGTATTTTTACTGCGTTAGTCGAATA
>CALCSG010000048.1 GCA_937894085.1 uncultured Gammaproteobacteria bacterium
TCGTTCGCTAGATCTGGAATTAACTGCGTTGCACTTCAGAGTTGAATCCGCCAGACCATTTAATCCTATCAGTAAAAAAATTATAGATTGTTAAATGTTTGTTAACTATTTTAAGCAGAGTCTCCAGGCCGTATTCAGGCTATTACAACTATGTTTTAATTCAAGCTTATAGATTAATAAAGAGATTAAAATGAAAAGACTGCAAGCTATGTTGATTCTGTTAAACATTTTTACCGGGCAGGCTTTTGCCAACCAGTTTGCCATTCAGTTAGAGGCGTCCAGGGCTCCATCTCTGGAGCGTTATCAGACGCTCAGTTTGTACGGAAATTTATATACTGAGGCGACAGATAACGGCTATATACGGACACGCATGGGTCCCTATCTGAGCAGGGAAACGGCACACAACGCACTAGATAAAGTAACTGCGGCTGGTTATACGGATGCATTTATTACGCGCTATAAAAACGCTGACCTGAAATCAACCGCCGCCGCTTCTATGTCGGTTAAACAGCGGCATGATATCGCAACCTTTGATGTCAAAACATTAAAAGAGTGGAAAAAGTTAACGCCTCAACAACAGGCCAATCTGGTCTACCTTGACGGAAAGCTGCATGTCAAAAACGGTATTGAATTTACTCCGCTTTCTGACATTATCAAGCAAACTTCAGTTGACCGTTAAAGTTAAACAGCGAGTACAGGAATTAATCGGAAATCGAGGGCAGAACATAGAATTAGCAAATATAGTCATTGTGTTAATATTATAGCCAGGTAAAGAGTTGAAAAGGTCAATAAAAGGCAGGGGAGTCCAGCAAAGTATGGACGGTCACCCATTGAGGAGACTCAGGTAATATAAATGAGTTAGCATATTAATGAATCCTGTATTCTGACTCCAATTGATTTGCGTTCTGACCTCAGTTGATTTCTAAAAGCTCGTGGAATGACCCATGTCAACTGTGATACCAAAGGGATAAAAGAGTAAATGCTATAATTAAACTTATTGAGCAGTTACCTATCCCGAGCATGGCCGACATTCCAACATTGATTATTGTTCTTGGTATATCACACCTGGTGGCAGCACTGGTTATGACAGTGCTCTGGCTATCGAACAAGCAGTTGAATGGCCCGAAAGAATGGGCATTAGGCCGACTTTTAATCTTTTTTTCATTCGTTCTATTTCTGTCCAGGGAACACATACCTTTAATATTTTCTGTTATCTCCGGCAATGCACTGCTGGTGTCAGGCATGTATTTAATTCTGATGGGAAATCTAAACTTCACCAAAAGACCTCTACCCGCAAGTCATAGTCTTTTTATAGTGACCTCAATCCTGTATTTGACAGGGATGTTTTACTGGTCTGCTATTGAAATTACTTATTCAAACAGGGCAGCGCTATCTTCAGGACTGCTGGTTATATTTATGCTTTTGTATATCAGGTCTATCTGGCCAAGGGCACTGCAACAGTTCTTTTTTTCATCTATTCTGCTGATTTTTGCTTTTTCCTTCCAGGCTATCATGCATACGGTCCGTCTGATCTTCTCTCTCGGTGGTGATTCCAGCCAGAACTTTCTTGCTCCTGATATGATTACCGAGAGCATACTGCTTTCTGGAATTATTTTTTCGACGCTGACAGCGATGGGCTATCTATCCATCACCGCAGAATATCTACAGAGTGAGCTCAAACAACAGGCTGAACTCGACCCATTGACCGGAGCTTACAATCGTCGCACCTTCTTTACTCTGGCCAATCATGTGTTTTTACGATGCAAACGTGAAAAACAACCACTTTCACTATTGATGATAGACCTGGATTATTTCAAATCAATTAATGATCGATTTGGCCATGCCCGGGGGGATAAAGTGCTGATAGATTTTGTCCAGAAAAGTACAGAAGTGTTACGTGATCACGATATTTTTGCCCGTTATGGCGGAGAAGAGTTTACGGTTATTCTGCCTGATAGCGATGAGGAGACAGCTTTTACCATAGCTGAAAGAATCCGCGAAAACTGTCACAGGATATCCATCGATGATTCTACTTCAGGCAACCTACTCAGTTGCAGCATAGGCATTACCAGTCATCATCCACTACTGCAAGCTGACGATCTTAAAAGTTTACTGGAAGAGTCCGATCAAGCACTATATTCGGCTAAAAACTCAGGGCGCAACCGGGTTTTGCATTTTTCTTGATATTTCTGCGAACACAATAGCATGGCACTAAGTTAAGCATCTTCAGCACGATATTTATTCCGCTGTGGAGTATCCTGCATTTCATGCCCTGGTTTGGTCTTCGCTTTTTAGATCGTAGTTCTCTTCGCCCTGGAGGAACGTGTATGACGCTCGCGGCAATACTGCCACAAAGTAATGACAGTAGATGACTCTGTCCCCGCGCGTTCTGATCTGATTTCAGCTAAGGTTCCATTGCCGTAATGCCTGAACAGGTGCTTTGAAACTGACTAACCTAACCGGTACATCAGCTAAGCTACGGGAATTATTGTCTGAGGTAATTTTTTCAAACGAAAATATTCAAAATAATGTCATTTCCACAGAGATTCGATCCGCTACTGGACCTACAATTATCTGGTAACCGGAAATCATAAGGTATGTTTGAATGCTTGCGGGAGTTCGAAGTTGCGTCTATGCTTCCTGTACTTTGAAAATATTCTTACAAACTATATTAGCTCTAATCTGTATTGCTGCCGTGCTTTACATGGCCTGGATGACACGGGAAATGGCCGGATACATGAACGCCATGAGTGGCCATACGTTTAGAATGTCAAAAGCCATAGACAGTATGTCGGCAGATATTAAAAGCATGTCGCAACAGATCAAAGGCATGAATGGAGGAATAACCAAGATAGATAAACATATCTCCATGATGTCGGAAGATACCAACAGTATGTCACTTCAGATCCATGGCATGCACAGTGAGACTGCAAAAATAGATAAACATATTTCCAAAATGAATGCTGATATGAGCAGTATCCAGAACACCATGTCGGCTGACCTGAACTCCATGAGTCAGGGTGTGGCTAGCATGTCTTACGATGTGCGCTACATGCGTGAGAGTCTGTTGAATATGTCCACAGATATCCGTCGTGGTAGTGAATCAATTACTTCACCGCAGGGCTACTTTCAAAATATGTTTAACTACGGTAACTGATACGTTTTTATCTGAAATTGATAATTTCAGCAGGCTTCAGGATTAAACTATAGATCCCTGAACCTCTAAAGGCTTGCAGTAGTCATTCAATCAGTATTTGATGCAACGATCAGTTTCGTCACTAAGGGGCTATTCATCAATTCCGCATTGTCTGAATCAATAACTCTTCTCCCAGCAGCTCAATAATAAGTGGTATGGCTGGAGGAACTCTTTGGCTGTCGTTGAAAATATTACGAATAATTGAAAGGTGTGTTCCAGTTATTTGATAGAATCTGGCATCAACCAGTTTGGCTGATTCGATGGATACCATTCCGTCTCCAAGTGAAACTATGGCTTCACTGTATAGCGACTGTGCTCGCTCATTGAGGTTTATTAATGGCTCAAACTGCAGCGATAGATCTTTCAGCTCTTTGCTCGACAATACCCCTGCAATAACAATATATTCCGTATTATAAGGCCGTTTTCTGGTGTTTAACTGGTGTAGAAAATCACTACCAGGAATTAAATCTTCTCCTGCCTGACCGTCACCGTCAATGAGACCCCCAAGCCAGTAAAAGTTATCGGAGAAAAGCTGATCACGAATTTCAGAAAAGAATCTAAAACGGGCTAAATGCGACCCATGATTAGGGGTTCCCACCATAATAAGTTTATTTATAGCCGGTCTCTGTTTAGCAGACCCTGACTGAAAATCAGGATGTGTCAACATTTCCCTGCTGACCAGTCCTCCCATACTGTGAGCAACAATCTGCAGCTGGTTACCCATCTGTGAACGATGTTGTTTCAGTTCTCGGTTAAGAAGGTCTGCCGATTTATGTATAGCCTGATCATCGGGATATTCGAACACCCAGAGATCATATCCCCGGGCAAGTAATGCCGGCTCCAGGTTCATCCAGACTTTTCCGGGGTCATCCAGTCCATGTATGAGAATAACTGTTTTACGGGATTCCTCGTAGGGTAGCTCGGAAGAGTGCCTATGTAAGCCGAACTGCTGCTGATGTTGTTCGAACTGTCCTGATAAATATTCTTCAAATACACCATTATTACCATCTGCTTTCTGCGAAATGGCAGACAATGGAATAATAAACGATAAAAACAGTAACACCTTAAATAGCAATAAAAACGTACTGGTTTTTTTATTTCCTGTCATCATGTTTCTTACTCCTGGCGATTCTATAAAACACCGCCTATATAACCCGGATAAAATAACTATTTGTTTAGCGGCGTGCAAATATTCACTGAAATATATGATACATGATTCTAGAGTTATAATTATAAGATTGGCTGGCTCCTAACTGGTAGCAGATTCATACTTTGATGCCATCAGGCCCACGGAGGAGTTGAAATGAACTTTCAAACCGCCGAGCATCAAAAAAATTGTCCTGGAATAATGGAAAATTAATTGGTAAGAAACTACCTTAGGGTATCGATTTAAAAAGGATATCTCTTGATGGATTAAAACTCGATGATTATTTATTTAAAAGCCGTTTCAAATCATCCTCTCATCTTTTAACCCGACAATGCCAGAATCGTGGAGAATCAGGTAAAAGATATCGGTCTCGACCCATCTGAATATGGTACACATTCGAACAGTAGAGCCAAAGCCACTTTGATATATTGAAGAAACCAAAATCTACGAGCTGTACAGCTATTTTTCGGTCATACGAAAATTGAAAGTACTGACCGGTATCTTGGTATAGAAGTGGGTGATGCCCTGGTAATATCTGAGCTAACTGACTCTTGATCAAATTAACCAGGAAGTTGGTGCCAAATGATGAGCTACCTGTTTATCCTTACCGGTCATAGCGGGTTGAAGAATTATAGTATTTGACTAACTCTGTGAAGTTACCATATTTTTCGATTAGACCTTGAAATGGACAAGTGAGTCATTCAGGCGTCGGATCGATCACAGATATTTGGATATACAAATAGAGATCATTTTATTATCGGGTTGAAAGATGTGGGAAGTGATGGGTAGGACTTTTATACTTTGGCATTGGGGGCAGACCACAGTTTTAACATTGTGTAAAAACAATGTGGTCTCTAAATTGCGGCCTGTCCCTAATTATTATTATTTACCAAATAATTTACCCACCATACCCATTAAGCCGCCAGCACCACCTGTACTCCCCAGGGCAGACTCAAGTAAAGAACCACCAGAACTCGCTTTATCAATTAGCTGAGGCAACATATCAGCAAGACCATTGCTTGCTGTACCTTCATCTATATTAAGTTTTGAAGCGAATTCAGACACTTTATCTTTACCAAATATATCCATTACCTGACTTCCAGACATTGCTGAATTAGCGCCATCGCCTAACCATGATGCCGCCATGCTGGCAAGTCCGCTGTTACCCTGTATTTTCGAAATTAGACTGCCTATATCGAAATTATCGCCACCAAGTAAACCGCTTAATGCAGACGCTACATCGCTGGTCTGTATATTGTTACCTAATTTACTTTGCAACAGTTGTGCACCTATTTGCATTATATCCATCGTTTTCCCCTAAGTTATATAATTAATCAAGAACAATAGGGACAGGCCACGGATTTAAGAATCTAATCGCTAAGTTGTGATCTGCCCTTCATTTTTTCTACCAGTTTTTTGGTGGTATACGAATTTTCTGCCCAGGGTATATGAGGTCGACATCCTTGATAACTTCGCGGTTGGCATCGAACAGTTTCGGATAATCCATTGCATTACCATAGAATTTTTTGGCAATCTTCGACAGGCTGTCTCCACTAACTATAGAGTAATATTCAACTTCTGGAGCCGGTGCTGGTGCATCCATGTTGTCAATTTTAACATCAGTAACACCCTTTACATTTCCTGCCAGTAGTACGGCTTTTTCGACTGCTTCAGCTGAACCTGCTTTACCGCTCAGATCTACAATGCCATCGTTATAAGCCACACCGAGTTCTGTAATTCCTGGATTGTTTAATTCTATGCTTTCTTGTATTTTTACTGCCGGATCATCATCTTTTCCGAATATTTTCTTGCCCATATCTTTGGCAAAATCAAATAAACCCATAATTTTCTCCTATGGTGTAATAAGGTTAAATATCAACTACTTTTAATAATTTGATATTCGGCCAATATACGGCAACAAGTTTTTTTTATATATAACCGAACTGTTAGCAATTGTTAAATGTTGCATTAAAGAACAATAAGGGGAAGACCCAATGCCGGTAAGTTAAGTGTTTTGTCGAAGTGGGTGCGCCGTGCACACCCGGCCATGATAGATGAGCCGTGCTTATACAACAAAAAAATCATAAACCAGTTCAACTTGAAATCACGAAACAAACCAGGGAATCGGTTTCAAAACTGATATCTCAAGATGGATTAAAATTAGATAATTATTTGTTTAAGAGTCGCTTAAAATTATGTGCCCATCTTTCAATCCGACAATATTTAAGAATCGAGTAGAATTGAGTAAAAGATATCAGTATTGATCCATCAGAATATGGAGCACATTCGATGAGAAGAAGCCAAGACCACTTTGATATATCAAAGAGCCCATAATCTACAAACTGTAATGAATGATGAAATGAGCAGTATCCAGAACACCATGTCGGCTGACCTGAACTCCATGAGTCAGGGTGTGGCTAGCATGTCTTACGATGTGCGCTACATGCGTGAGAGTCTGTTGAATATGTCCACAGATATCCGTCGTGGTAGTGAATCAATTACTTCACCGCAGGGCTACTTTCAAAATATGTTTAACTACGGTAACTGATACGTTTTTATCTGAAATTGATAATTTCAGCAGGCTTCAGGATTAAACTATAGATCCCTGAACCTCTAAAGGCTTGCAGTAGTCATTCAATCAGTATTTAAAATCTACTTATATGACTGTAGATTGAAAAAAGCTTATAATTTCTCTAATGAATAACTATTAGATCAATTAATGAAATTATTTTGGGTAACTACTGAGGATCATCACGAAGACTGGTTCGTAATAGCTGAGTCCAAAGTAGATGCGGCTAATTTTCATGAGCTGGAAGAAGGGTATGATGATGGCGATGCTACAGCTACTGAAATCCTGGAAATTGCAGAAAATTCAGAATTTACTACCGGCTGGCCAACTGAGGAAATGTTAATAGAATTAGGTGCTGTTTTTATACAAAATAACCAGCCGAGAGTAGTTGAAATCGCTGGTAAAAAGTTCTGTGAAGGAATGCTGGAGTCAATAATTTTAGAATTGGATAATGACATAGTTAAAGCTTCAGAATTCAATTCATAACGGCAAAAGTTTATCTGATTACCTACAAAGCCCCTCTAAATTTATAACCATTAATTAAAGTTGATTAAATTTATTCCGTCACCAGGCCACTTGAGGTGAGCATGGCAGCTACTAATAACTCTACCCCCCCCCATGCATCCAGGGGGTAACGTTTTGCTTAAAAATGTGATCCAATAGAGCAATATACGCGGCAGTTCGATGTGAGCTGCTATGTGAACTATTTTTGGTGCTTCTTTAAGCTTTTTTTACTCCTGAAACTCTAAACTCCAGTTAAAATATTTAAATATGAAAAAATATAAAATTGCGCTACTTGATGGCGATGCAATCGGTCCTGAATGTATGCGGGAAGCTGTTAAAGTATTGAAAGCGGTAGAAGCTCGAAATAATGATGTTGAGTTTGAACTGATTCACGCAGATTTTGGAGCCAGTGCTTATTTTAAAGTCGGCAACGCTTTCCCTGATGAAACCAGAAAAATCTGTGATGAAGCTGATGCGGTATTAAAAGGCCCGGTAGGTCTGAGCTATGAAGAAACACAGAAGATCCCGGTTGATATGCAACCAGAGCGTGGCGCTATTCTACCGCTGCGTAAACATCTGGATACCTATGCGAATCTACGCCCGGTTTTCTTACCCAAAAGCCTTTCTCACTTTTCCCCGCTGAAACCTGAAATTGTGGGTGAAGGCATCGATATACTGATGATTCGCGAACTGGTGGGCGGCTTGTATTTTGGCAGCAAGGAAGTTGGCGTTAATGCAGCAGGCTTACGTTATGTCCGCGAAACCCTGGAATATGATGAAAATCAGATTTCACAAATTATTCATTTTGCTTTCAAACAGGCTATGCAGCGTAAGAAAGTTTTGCACAATATCCATAAAAGCAATGTATTGAAATCCAGTGTGTTATGGAATGAAATTGTCGAAGAAATAGCTCCGCTATACCCCGAAGTTGAAGTTAAACATCAACTGGTCGATTCAGCAGCAACTTTACTTTGCCTAGACCCCGGACAGTTTGACGTGATGGTGATGGAAAATATGTTTGGTGATATTCTGAGTGATCAGGGTGGTGGTATTTTAGGTTCACTCGGTTTAATGCCTTCTGCCTGCCTGGGTAATGATAAAGCTTATTACGAACCTTCTCATGGTTCTGCTCCTGATATCGCGGGTAAAAACATTGCCAATCCTTACTCCATGATCGGTTCTGTCGCAATGATGCTCGAGCACAGTTTTGACATGCTGGAAGAGTCTAAAAATATCTGGAAAGCAATCCAGAGAGTGTATGCCCTGGGATTCTCGACTCCAGATCTGTCAAAACCCGGCAGTGGCGTGAAGATGATCAATACCGACGCATTTGGTGATCTGGTCGTTGAGGAACTGAATAAACTCTAGTGTAGTGTCCTGAACTACGGGTAGAAATAGAAAGCCTTTAACAATGTGAGTGTAAGGCGCGTTTCGCCGCTAATGGTTATTCCCTTAGCAAGGAACGCAACGTAGCAATCGCGCGTTGTTAAAGGCTTCCCTTCGGGCGAGCCGAGACAGGCCATTCGCGGTGTTGCAGCCTCTTGAAGTAGAGTAACTACATCGGCGAGGCCGCGCCTAGCGACTGACCTGTCTCGACTCGTCTATTTCCATCTGTAGTTCGGGACACTGCACTAGCTGGAAGAAACTGACAACTCCTGTAATTGAAGGTTGATTACACGAGTTGTTGCCAGGATGGCTGCAAAAACCTGGTTAGAGTGAACACCT